>NZ_BAAHAR010000003.1:0-188732 GCF_054777395.1 Nocardiopsis oceani | reverse complement strand
TGTGCGCGTAGTACAGGCCCTTGGCCACGGACTTCCAGTCGTCGCCGAAGCGCCACGGGGAGTGGGGGTCGCCCTCGGCGTCGGCGTACTTGTGGTGGCGGCGGTGGTCGGCCACCCACTTGATGACGCTTCCCTCGATCGCCATGGAGCCCGCGATCGCCAGCGCGATCCGGAGCGGGCGCTTGGCCTTGAAGGAGCCGTGGGTGAAGTGCCGGTGGAAGCCGACGGTGATGCCCAGGCCGCTGATCAGATAGAAGACCGACGCGATGGCGATATCCGTCACGCTCAGCCCCCAGCCCCAGAAGAAGGGGACCGACGCGGCCAGCGCGATCAGCGGGATGAATACGAACGCGAAGACGGTGTAGCGCTCGGCCTTGCCTCTCAGCTCGGGTTCGTACTCGGGGATCGCTTCGCGCTTCGGCGCGCCAGTAGCGCTCGCAGCGCCTTCGGTCGGCACCTCGGGGGCAGCGGTCATGTTCTTCCACACCTCGTCATGGGGAGCGTCTACGCCGGTCAGGGCGGCTTCGGAGGGGTGTGGGCACCCGTCGAGACGGCCTAACCTATTCCTACGTAACCGTAACCTACGTACCCGTAGGTTTGGCAAGCCCTCCGTGAAAGGCGCTATGTTGGTGGCGGACGCACGGGCCGCACGGCCCGGCGCGTTCCCGGATGATGTAATCGGCAGCATGCGGGGTTTTGGTCCCCGTCGTCCAGGTTCGAGCCCTGGTCCGGGAGCAACCCCCGCCGCAACGGGCTTTCCGCGCATGCGGCGCGAGGGTGCGGAAGGGAAGCGGCGGCGTCACTTGGCCGATGGACGCCCGTGACGCGCATGTATCCTTCCCATGTCGGCCGCTGGTCATCCGACGGCCGCCCGCGCGGCATGCGGGTCGCGCCGCCGCAGGGTGAGCCGACTGTTCATATGCCAGCTATCTCGAGGGGTCTCCTCCAGTGAGCGTGAACCGTCCGGCTGCCGTGATCATTCTCGCGGCGGGTGAGGGCACCCGGATGAAATCCAAACTTCCCAAGGTCCTTCACGAACTCAACGGCCGCAGCATGCTCGGCCATGTGCTCTACGCATCCCGTGAACTCGACCCCCTGAACTCGGTCGTGGTCGTCGGCCACGCCCGCGACCAGGTGCGGTCCCATCTGGAAGAAGTCGCCCCTGAGGCGACCACAGCCGTGCAGGAGGAACAGAACGGCACCGGTCACGCCGTGCGCATGGCGGTGGAGGACCTCGCCGCCAAGGGCGTCGAGCTGTCCGGAACCGTCGTCCTCACCTGCGGCGACACACCCCTGTTGCGGGGCGGGACACTCGCCTCGCTCATCGCGGAGCACGAGAAGGCGGGCAACGCGGTCACCGTGCTGTCCGCCCGGGTGCCCGACCCCCACGGCTACGGGCGCATCGTCCGCGATGCCGACGGAGGCTTCACCGAGATCGTCGAACACGCCGACGCGACCCCCGAGCAGCACCGCGTCGACGAGATCAACTCCGGTATGTACGCCTTCGACGGGGCGCTCCTGAGCCAGGTCGTCCAGCGCTTGTCCACCGACAACGCGAAAGGTGAGGAATACATCACCGACGCCGTCGGCCTGCTGCGCGGCGACGGCCACCGCGTCGACGCGTGGAGCGCCGAGGACTGGAACGAGGTCCAGGGCGTCAACAACCGCGTGCAGCTCTCCGAGGCCCGCCGGGTGCTCAACGACCGGCTCCTCACCGAACACATGCTCTCCGGCGTCACGATCGTCGACCCCGTGACGACCTGGGTGGACGCCCAGGTCAGCATCGGCGCGGACACCGTGGTCCACCCCGACAGCCGCCTCTACGGCACCACCCGGATCGGCGAGGACGCGGTGGTCGGCCCCGGCGCCGACCTGCGCGACACCGTCGTCGGTGACGGCGCCGAGGTCCGCGAGACCACCGCGGACCGGGCCGAGATCGGCGACGGGGCCTCCGTGGGCCCCTACACCTACCTCCGGCCGGGCACAGACCTGGCCGGGCGGACCAAGGCCGGAGCCTTCGTCGAGGTCAAGAACTCGAACATCGGCACCGGGTCCAAGATCCCGCACCTGACCTACGTCGGGGACGCGGACATCGGCGTGGGCAGCAACATCGGCTGCTCCTCGGTGTTCGTGAACTACGACGGGGTCAACAAGTCCCGGAGCACGATCGGCGACCACGTGCGCATCGGCAGCGACAACACGATCGTCGCCCCCGTGCACGTAGCCGACGGCGCCTACTCCGGGGCCGGGACCGTGGTCCGTGACGATGTCCCACCGGGTGCCCTGGCGGTCTCCGAAGGGAACCGGCAGCGTAACGTCGAGGGCTGGACGCAGCGCAAGCGTCCGGGAACTCCGTCCGCGGAGGCGGCGGAGCAAGCGGAGCGGCACAGAGCCGACGACGCGAACAAGTAGTGACTGTGGGGGAGAAGAACGTGACCGGCATGAAGGCCACCGGCCAGAAACAACTGATGCTGTTCTCGGGGCGTACGCACCCGGCGCTGGCCGAAGAGGTCGCGAAGGAGCTGGGGATCGAGGTGGTTCCCACCCGGTTCGACACCTTCGCCAACGGCGAGATCTTCATGCGGTACCTGGAGTCGGTGCGCGGCAGTGACGCGTTCGTCATCCAGAGCCACGCCGACCCGGTCAACGAGTCGATCATGGAGCAGCTGATCATGGTGGACGCGCTCAAGCGCGCCTCCGCCAAGCGGATCACCGTGGTCATGCCGATCCTGGGCTACGCGCGCCAGGACAAGAAGCACCGGGGCCGTGAGCCCATCTCCTCGCGTCTGGTGACCGACCTGTTCCGGACCGCCGGCGCGGACCGGATGATGGCGGTGGACTTGCACACGGACCAGATCCAGGGCTTCTTCGACGGCCCGGTGGACCACCTGTTCGCGCTGCCGATCCTGGCCGACCACGTCGCCAACCAGGTCGACCACTCGGAGATCACCGTGGTCTCCCCGGACGCCGGGCGGGTGCGCACCGCCGACCGCTGGGCCGACCGCCTCGGCGCCCCGCTGGCGATCATCCACAAGCGCCGCGACCCGGACATCGCCAACCAGGTGAAGGTCCACGAGGTCGTCGGCCAGGTCGAGGGCCGCACCTGTGTGCTGGTCGACGACATGATCGACACCGGCGGCACCATCGTGAAGGCCTCGGAAGCGCTCTTCGAGCAGGGCGCGAACAAGGTCATCGTGGCCGCCACGCACGGTGTGCTGTCGGGCCCCGCGGCCGAGCGCCTGCAGAACTCGCGCATCTCCGAGGTGGTCATCACCAACACGCTTCCCGTCCCGGAGGAGCGTTCCTTCGGGAAGCTCACGCAGCTCTCGATCGCCCCGCTGGTCGCCCGCGCGGTCCGCGAGGTCTTCACCGACGGCTCGGTCACGAGCCTGTTCGACTAGGCGGCGCGGTAGCTGCCGGGTTTCTGAGAGGCTCTCAGAACACTCCAGACGCCGTACCCGCCCACCGTTGGGACCGGGCCAGGTCCCAACGGTGGGCCATGTACGGAGTCGTCCCCAGAACCAGTAGACTTGACCGAGTGTCCCCGTGCCCGGACGGATTCCCGTTGTGTCTCCGTCTGGAATCAACGCGGGCAGGGGTGCGCGACGAGCGTTCCCGGGCCGGACGGGTCCGGTGGCGGCTCGCCGGGCACGCCTGGAACCAGGGCGGTCGAGTCCCCAGCCAGCTGGGTGACCCCGCCGCATTCCCCGCCGAGCGCGGGAATCGTTCGTACTAATGGAGTCGTGTTCCCCGTGCTGCGGGGTTGAACCCGAGGAGTTTTGTCGTGTCCGAGGTACGTATCGCCGCCGAGCCCCGCACGGAATTCGGCAAGGGCGCCTCCCGTCGCGCCCGCCGCGCGGGTAAGGTGCCGGCCGTCCTCTACGGCCACGGCACCGAGCCCCGCCACCTGAACCTGCCGCGCCACGACCTCATGCTCGCCCTGAAGACCCCGAACGTCCTGATCCGTCTCGGCGGTCTGGACAAGGACAACCTCGCCCTGCCGAAGAGCGTGCAGCGCGACGCCATCAAGGGCTTCCTGGAGCACGTCGACCTGCTCGTCGTCTCCAAGGGCGAGAAGGTCGAGGTCGAGATCCCGGTCACCCTGACCGGTGAGGTCAAGGCTCCCGGCGTGCTCAACCAGGAGCTCGTCGCCGTGTCCGTGGAGACTGAGGCCACCCACATCCCCGAAGGTGTCGAGTTCGACATCGACGGGCTGGAGGTCGGTGCGTCCCCGACCGCCGCCGAACTGAAGCTGCCCGCGGGCGTCACCATGGTCACCGACCCCGAGTCGGTCCTGCTCACCGTCGCCGCCCCGCGCGTCGAGGAGGAGCCGGAGACCAGCGAGGAAGCCGCTGAGTCCGCTGAGGAGGCCGCCGCCGAGTAAGGCGGTGCTCGCACCACAAGCTGTACGACCGGACGCGCGGTCCCCGGAGACGGGGCCGCGCGTCCGGCGTTTCCGCACCCCTTGGGCACGCGGTTTCCGGTGATGGCCCGGGGTCGGTAGTGTCGTGCGGCATGTGGGCTTGGTTGAGCAGGTTGGGCATCAGGAAGAACGAGGGCGACGAGGACATGGCTGAGGCTGAGCGCTGGCTGGTCGTGGGGTTGGGCAACCCGGGCCCCAAGTACGCGGGGAACCGGCACAACGCCGGGTTCATGGTGGTGGACGCCATCGCCGCGGAAAAGGGTGAACGGTGGAAGGTCCACAAGGCGCACGCCGAGGTCGTGGAGACGCGGATCGACGGTGTGGCCGCGGTGCTGGTCAAGCCGCGCACGTTCATGAACCTGTCCGGGGGACCGGTCGCCGGGCTGGCGCGGTTCTATAAGGTCCCCATGGAGCGGATCATCGTCGTACACGACGAGTTGGACATCGACTTCGGGGCCCTCAAGCTCAAGAAGGGCGGTGGCTCGGGCGGCCACAACGGCCTGAAGTCGACCACCGCTTCCCTATCCGGCCCCGACTACCTGCGGGTCCGCTTCGGCGTCGGCCGGCCTCCGGGCCGGATGGACGCCGCCGCCTACGTGCTGCGCGACTTCTCCTCGGCCGAACGCGCCGAGCTGGACCTGAACGTCGAACGCGCCGCCGACGCGGTCCGCACCGTCCTCACCGACGGACTGGGCAAGGCCCAGAACATCTTCCACACCGCGGCCTGACCGCCCTGGGCGGGAACCGGCCCGAAGCGGATCCTTGGTCTGAGCCGGGCCCGGGCGGGGCGGTGATCTGGGAGCTGCCCCGCCCGGGGGTTCTGGTTACTAGGACGCGGCCAGGAGGGTGTCCCGGAGCGCGTCGTAGGCGGGCTTGGTCGTGTAGTCGTCCCACATGATGGTCGCCGCGCCCTCGCCCTCGAAGGTGTTCGGGACCCAGGAGTACCTGTCCGGGAAGCCCCAGACGGTGAACGACTGGCAGCTGCTGACGTTCAGGCAGGCCTCGAGGGCCTGGGTGTAGTAGTCGGCCTGCTGCTCCAACTGCTCCTCGGTGGGCTCACCGCCGTCCGGCAGCTCCATCCGCACGTCCACCTCGGTGAGGGCCGCGCCCAGGCCGAGGTCCTCGAAGCGCTCGAGGTTCTCCTGCAGGGAGTCCGGGAAGCCGTACTGCAGGCTCAGGTGGGTCTGGGCGGAGAAGCCGTCCAGCGGGACCTCGTCGGCCAGGAGCTGCTGGGCGAGCTCGTAGTAGGCGTCGCTCTTGGGGTCGATCGCCTCGACGCTGTAGTCGTTGAGGTAGAGCTCCGCTGACGGGTCGGCCTCGTGCGCCCAGTGGAACGCCTCCCCGATGATCTCCTCCCCGAGTTCGCGGATCCAGATGTTGTCCTCGGTCCGCAGGTCGCCGTTGTCGTCGAAGATCTCGTTGGCGACGTCCCACTGCTGGATCTGGCCCTCGTACCTGCCGACCACGGTCTCGATGTGGTCCTGGAGGATCGCGCGCAGCTCCTCCTCGGAGAAGTCCCCGTTCTCCAGCCAGTCGGGGTTCTGGCTGTGCCACAGGAGGGTGTGGCCGCGCACGTCCTGGCCGTTCTCCTCGGCGAACTCCATGATGGCGTCGGCGTCGTCGAACGCGTACTCGTCCTGGCTGGGGCGCAGGTGGTCCCACTTCATCTGGTTCTCGGCGGAGAGCGAGCTGAACTCCTCGCCCAGGAGGTCGCGGTACTGCTGGTCGCCGGTGAAGGGGTCGGGGTAGTCCTCGTCCTCGTGGTGACCGCCGCCGGCGACGGCACTGCCGATGACGAAGCCGCTGGGCGCGGCGTCGCGCAGCGTTCCGTCCTGGGCCTCAGCGACGGTCTCGACCGCCGTCGGCTCGGATCCGGACAAGTAGGGGATGGCGGCGAGGGGGACCGCCAGTACGGCGGCGGTGAACACTGCTGTGGAGAGTCGTACGGGTTTCACAGCGGGGGCTCCAGACTCTGGTGTTCGCATAAGTTCCGGAAAATTCCGTAACTTGTTGGAAATGGACAGTAAGTTCTGGAGGGGAGGCCGTCAAGACCTGTTCCACGGGTGAATTACCGGACCGGAGCGGGGCGAGGCCCCCTGTGTGGTCGGGGGCGTGGGCTCGGCAAGGGCCGGAAAGCTCGTACTCTGGGTGAGTACCAAGGAGGTTCAGTGGGCGCCACCCCCTCACGAGACGTCACCATCTCCGTCATCGCGGCGGAGGCGGGCGTGTCAGCGCCGACGGTCTCGCGTGTCCTCAACGGCCGGGGCGATGTCGCACCGGCCACCAGGGAGCGGATCGAGACGTTGCTGCGCACGCACGGCTACCGCCGCCGCGGTTCCCGGCCGAAGGAACGGGTCGGCCTGCTCGACCTGGTCTTCAACGACCTGGACAGCCCGTGGGCGGTGGAGATCATCAGGGGTGTCGAGAACGCCGCCCACCAGTCGGGTGCGGGAGTGGTCGTCTCCGCCATACACCGCGAGGCCAGTTCGACCCTCCAGTGGTTGGACAATGTGCGCGCCCGGGTCAGCGACGGCGCGATCCTGGTGACCACGGGCCTGGAGCCGGAGCTCAACGAGGAACTGCGCAGCCTGGACGTGCCCGCCGTCGTCATCGACCCGGTGGGGATCCCCGACCTCACCACGCCGACCATCGGCGCCACCAACTGGGCGGGCGGGCTCAGCGCCACCGAACACCTGATCCACCTCGGGCACCGGCGGATCGCCTTCGTCGAGGGGCGCCCGGAACTGTGGTGCAGTCGCGCGAGGCTCGACGGCTACCGGGCAGGGCTGGAGACGGCCGGTCTGACCGTCGACCCCGACCTGATCGCCCCGGCCGAGTTCACCTACGAGTCGGGTTTCCGCGCGGGTGAGCGCCTCTTCGACCGCGACGAGCGGCCCACCGCGGTGTTCGTCTCCAGCGACCAGATGGCCCTCGGCGTGTACGAGGCGCTCAGGCAGCGCGGTCTGCGTGTACCCGAGGACGTCAGCGTGGTGGGCTTCGACGACCTGCCCGAGGCGCGCTGGTCCTCCCCGCCGCTCACCACCGTGCGCCAGCCCCTGGCAGACATGGGCAGGCTCGCGGTGCGTACGGTGCAGCGCCTGGTGCAGAACGAGACCATCGAGAGCTCTCGGGTGGAGCTGGCCACCGGACTGATCGTCCGGCACAGCACCGGCAGGGCCCCGGAGACAGAGGCCGGCTGACCTGCGTGTTCAGTCCCGCAGCAGGCGCCAGGTGGCCTGGGCCTGTGATTCGGGGGAGTCCTTGTCGGCGGCCGCGGCGATCACCCCGACCAGCGCCCCTGCCAGGTAGGCGGCGTGCAGGTCGGGCGCGACATCATCGAACCCGGGTGGCCGGGCGCCCTGGGTGAAGCGTGCGGCCAGGACCTCGGTGATCCGGTCGCGCAGGCGGTTGGTGAAGCGGGCACTGCCCTGCTCGGAGAACATCCTCCGGTACAGCACCGCGTGCTCCGCGACGTGTGCGAACAGGTCGTGCAGGGGTGCCGGTGTCCGGTCCCGAGGGGCGTCCAGGGGACACAGCTCCGCGCAGCGGGCCACATGCGCGATCGCGTCCTCCATCGCGTCGGCGACGAGGGCGTCCAGGTCGGCGTAGTGCTTGTAGACGGTGGCGCGGTTCACCTCCGCGCGGCGGGTGACGGCGGCCATCGTGACCGATCCGAGTTCCTGCTCGGCGGCCAGGGAGATCAGGGCGGCCCGGAGCCGGTCACGGGTGCGCTGCACACGGGGGTCTTCAGGGTTCATGCCTCTCAGTGTAAACAACAGGTGTTGATTAAGCGACGGGTGTCGCTTAATCTGCTCGTATGAGGATCGAGATCTGGGCGGACGTGGTCTGCCCCTGGATGTACATCGGTAAGCGACGTCTGGAGCGCGCGCTGGCCGAGCGGTCCGGCGAACCGGTCGAGGTCGTGTGGCGGCCTTACCGGATCGACCCCACGGCTCCCGCCGTGTCCGAGCCGATCGACGAGGTCCTGCGCGACCCCTTCGTCGAGACCGCGCTGGAGGCCTGCGGCCCCGTCGGGAGCGGCGACGGCGAACTGGTCCAGATGTCCGAGCTGGCCGCCGCCGAAGGACTCGGCGACCGCTGGGGCGCCGCATGGCGGGCCAACAGCCATGACGCCCACCGGCTGCTCGCGTTGGCGGAGGCCGAGGGCGGGCCCGCGATGCAGGACGCTGTGGCAGAGGGGGTGCTGCGCGCCCACTTCGTGGCGGGTCGCGACATCGCCGACCCCGAGGTGCTGGCGGGTATCGCTACTGCGGCCGGGTTCGCCCGGGGTGGCGAGGTGCTGGCCGACGGCGGCGGCGAGGAGCAGGTGCGCGAACTTCTGCTGTGGGGTAGCGCCGAAGGGGTGCGCACCTCGCCGACCTTCGTGGTCAACGGAATGGCGCTGACCGGAGCCCAATCGCCCGAACTGATCGCCGAGTTCCTGGACGAGGCAACCGGGCGGCGGCCGAGGGAGCTCCCGGCCGAGGTGGAGCGGCTGCGCCGAGCCGAGGCGCTGTTCGACCTCGCCAACCCGCTGGGCGCGCTCGAACTGCTCAAACCGCTGGCCGAGACCCACGCCGAGGACCGCAACGTGCGCTTCCTGGCCGCCCGCGCCTACTATCGCTCCGCCCAGCTGAACCGGGCACGGAGCACCCTGGAGGCGCTGCTTCAGGAGGGTGCCGACGACGCCTACGTCCACCTGCTGCTCGGGCGCACCCTCGAGCGCCAGGGGCAGCGGGGGCTGGCCGAACCGCACCTGCGGCTCGCGGCGGTCATGGACCCCGCGCTCGGGTAGGGCGGAAGACCGCTGGGCCTTCACGTTGCGCGCAGGGTTTCGGTCCGGTCGTCCGTTGGTCGGGGCCTGTCCCATTGAGTCCCAGTCCGTACGGTTCACCCGGTCTCAGAAGAGACACATTCTCGCTGGGGCCGGGACTTCTTCGCCAACAGGCCGACACTCCGGGCGACTTTTCCACTACTTTTGGTTACTGTTCGGGTGGCAGAGTGCGTTCCGCGCCCGACGTCACGCCCCGCTCCTGATCCTCCGCGTGCGTCCCATGGCGCCAGGGGTGATTACGCATAGTAAGTGTCCGAATCTGTACGTGGTCTTGGGGGATATGTGGTCACAACCAGTGGGGCGGGTACCGTCAGGCGCCCCACCACAGAGCAGCAGGAGGCCCTGGACGGGCGGGCCGCACAGCCGCGGCGGATCCCGTTGGGCACCGGCCCGAGGGCCGACGCCTGGATGCGCCCCTACGTCGCCGGACTGGTCGTGCTCGATCTGCTCGCCGCGCTGGCGGCCACCCTCGCGGGGACCGCGCTCCGCTTCCACGACTCCCTCGCCGCGGCCAGCACCACCCCCTACTTGGTGCTCTCCCTGCTGCTCCCGCTGGTCTGGATCGCCTTCGTTGCCTTGGGCGGGGGTTATGAGCGGCGCTTCCTCGGCGTCGGCACCGAGGAGTACCGACGGGTCGCGGTGGCCGGGGCCGTCCTGGCCGCGACCGTGGCGATCGGCGCCTTCGCCGTGAAGTTCGACCTCGCCCGCGGATACGTCCTGGTCGCACTACCCCTGATCGTCCTGCTCAGCCTGGGCATGCGCTACGCGCGCCGTAAGGCGCTGCACCGTCGCCGCCGCTCCGGTGCGTGCATGAGCGGGGTCGTGGTCGTCGGCTACAGCGTGGCCGTGAGCGACCTCATCCAGCGGTTCCGGGACGAGATCTACCACGGCATGCGCGTCGTGGGCGTGTGCCTGCCCGAACACGAGGCCGACGCGACCGAAGTGGAGGGCTGTCCGGTCCTGGGAACCTTCACCGACGCCGCCGAAGCCGCCACCCTCGTCGGGGCGGACACGGTCGCCGTCCTGGCCTGCCCGGAGATGGACGGCATCGAACTGCGCCGACTGGCCTGGCGCTTGGAGAAGACCGGGACCGACCTCACCGTCGCCTCCGCCCTCATGGAGGTCGCCGGACCGCGCACCACCATCCGCCCCGTGGCCGGGCTCCCCCTCCTGCACGTGGAGCACCCCGAACTGGTGGGGGCCCGTCGACTGGTCAAGGGGGTCTTCGACCGGAGCGCCGCCGCCCTCGCCCTCGTTCTGCTCTCGCCCCTGTTCGCGGTGCTCTGTGTGCTCATCCGCTCCGAGGGCGGCGGGCCCGCCCTGTTCACCCAAACCCGAGTCGGGCGGGGTGGGGCCGAGTTCACCGTGTACAAGTTTCGTACGATGGTGACCGGGGCGGAGGCGTTGAAGTCGATCCTCCAACCCCGCAACGAGCACAACGGTGTGCTGTTCAAGATGCGTCAGGACCCCAGGGTCACGCCCGTCGGGGTGTGGCTGCGCCGCTACTCGCTTGACGAGCTTCCCCAGCTCATCAACGTGGTGCGCGGAGAGATGTCGCTTGTCGGGCCCAGGCCCCCGCTTCCGGAGGAGGTCGCCCAGTACGGGCACGACGTCCGCCGCAGGCTGGTGGTCAAACCGGGGATGACGGGGCTGTGGCAGGTCAGCGGCCGATCCGACCTCTCTTGGGAGGAATCGGTCCGTCTCGACCTGAGGTACGTGGAAAACTGGTCGCTGACGTTGGACATCCAGATCCTGTGGAAGACGTGGTCAGCGGTGATCCGTGGGGCGGGAGCATACTAGCCGGTGAAGAGCATCCGAAACGATCATGAGGTAGCCCGGGACCTGGCGAGCGAGGCGGGGCAGCTGCTGCTGCGTCTGCGCGCCCGGCACGGCTTCGACGAACCCGAGGTTCTGCGCACCCTGGGTGACCGTACCTCGCACGAATTCCTCTTCTCCGCGCTCGGCCGGCTACGGCCCAGCGACGCGGTGCTCTCCGAGGAGGGTGCCGACGACCCGGCCCGGCTGAGCGCCCGCCGGGTGTGGATCATCGATCCGCTCGACGGGACCCGTGAGTTCTCCGAGCCGGGCAGGACCGATTG
Organism: Nocardiopsis oceani; assembly: GCF_054777395.1. NCBI lineage: Bacteria > Bacillati > Actinomycetota > Actinomycetes > Streptosporangiales > Nocardiopsidaceae > Nocardiopsis > Nocardiopsis oceani. The sequence goes on along the minus strand of NZ_BAAHAR010000003.1, from coordinate 177,376 downwards.
GGCCGTGCACGTCGCGCTCTGGGAGGACGGCGACCTGGTCGCCGGGGCGGTGGCACTTCCCTCACAGGGCAGTACCGTGTCCACGGTCGACCCGCCGTGGCTCCCCGAGGAACGTCCGGAGGGGCAGCGGCTGCGCATTACCGCCAGCCGGACCAGACCGCCCGCGTTCGTGCAGCGCATGGCTACCCAGCTCGGGGCCGAGGTGGTCCCCATGGGTTCGGCCGGCGCGAAGATCTGCGCCGTCCTCCTCGGGATCGCCGACATCTACGTGCACGCCGGCGGCCAGTACGAGTGGGACAGCGCCGCCCCGGTGGCGGTCGCGCGCGCGGCCGGCCTGCACACCTCGCGCATCGACGGCTCCGAACTGCGCTATAACGTAGCCGACCCGCTACTCCCCGATGTCCTTGTATGCCGATCGGAATTGTCGGGTATGTTGTTGGCTAGCATCCGCGACGGCGCGGACCTAGACAGCGCCGGTCCGCACGCGGGGGGCTGAACCTGAAGGGCCCTCCGCGCTGGAACCGGTCGTGTGTGTCGGTATTTCTAAGGCGGATTTCCATGGGTCAGGCGAGTCAGCAGGCGCTCGGGCGCTACCAGCTCTCCCAGCTGGACGTTCTCGAGGCCGAAGCGATCTTCATCATGCGCGAGGTGGCGGCGGAGTTCGAGCGCCCCGTGCTGCTCTTCTCCGGCGGCAAGGACTCCATCGTCATGCTGCGCCTCGCGGAGAAGGCGTTCTGGCCCGGGCCGATCCCGTTCCCTGTCATGCACGTGGACACGGGGCACAACTTCGACGAGGTCATCGAGTTCCGGAACCGCCGTGTGGCGCAGGCCGGGGTGCGCCTGGTCGTCGCTTCCGTCCAGGAGCAGATCGACCAGGGCAAGGTGGTTGAGCCCACGGGCCGCTGGGCCAGCCGGAACCAGCTCCAGACCTCCGCGCTGCTCGAGGCGATCGAGGACCACGGCTTCGACGCGGCCTTCGGCGGCGCCCGCCGCGACGAGGAGAAGGCCCGGGCCAAGGAGCGGGTCTTCTCCTTCCGTGACGAGTTCGGCCAGTGGGACCCCAAGAGCCAGCGGCCCGAGCTGTGGAGCGTGTTCAACACCCGGATCAACCGCGGCGAGCACATCCGGGTCTTCCCGATCTCCAATTGGACCGAGCTCGACGTGTGGGGCTACATCAAGCGCGAGCGGCTGGAACTGCCCTCGATCTACTTCGCCCACGAGCGGAGCGTGTTCGAGCGCGACGGCATCCTGCTGGCCGAGTCCGAACTCATCCGGCGGGACGAGACCGAAGTGCCCTTCACCGAGACCGTCCGCTACCGCACGGTGGGCGACCTGACCTGCACGGGCGCGGTCAAGTCCACGGCTGTGGAACTGGACGACATCATCGCGGAGATCGCCGCGACCCGGGTGACCGAACGCGGCCAGACCCGCGCGGACGACCGGGCGAGCGAGGCCGCCATGGAGGACCGCAAGCGCGAGGGCTACTTCTAAGCAGTGCTTATCCGGGCCTCCGCTTCGCTTCGGCCTCTCCCCAGCCCACGACTCCCGCCCCGCGATGATCTTGCCCCCAGTGCCACTCTCGCCCGCCGAGGTTGGCACCAGAGGCAAGATCATCGCTGAAATACGCACATTGGACCAGGCATCATGAGTAACGACATCCTGCGGTTCGCCACGGCGGGTTCCGTCGACGACGGCAAGAGCACCCTGATCGGCCGCCTGCTGTACGACTCCAAGTCCATCTTCGAGGACCAGCTCGACGCCGTGGAGCGCACCAGCGTCGCCCGCGGCGAGGAGCAGACCAACCTCGCGCTGCTCACCGACGGGCTCCGCGCCGAGCGCGAGCAGGGCATCACCATCGACGTGGCCTACCGCTACTTCGCCACGCCCAAGCGCACCTTCATCATCGCGGACACCCCCGGGCACATCCAGTACACCCGGAACATGGTCACCGGTGCCTCCACCTCCGACCTCGCCATCATCCTGGTGGACGCCCGCAAGGGCCTCCAGGAGCAGAGCCGCCGCCACGCCTTCCTCACCACTCTGCTCCAGGTGCCGCACCTGGTCCTCGCGGTGAACAAGATGGACCTGGTCGACTACTCCCAAGACCGCTTCGAGGAGATCAAGGCCGAGTTCACCGAGTTCGCCGCGAAGCTGGACGCGCGCGACCTCACGTTCGTGCCGATCTCCGCCCTGCACGGCGACAACGTGGTGAGCCAGTCGGAGAACATGCCCTGGTACACGGGCGGTTCGCTGCTGCACCACCTGGAGAACGTGCACATCGCCTCCGACCGCAACCTGATCGACGCGCGCTTCCCGGTGCAGTACGTCATCCGGCCGCACAAGTCAGACGATCCGGAACTGCACGACTACCGGGGCTACGCGGGCCAGCTGGCGGGCGGTGTCCTCAAGCCCGGCGACGAGGTCACCCACCTGCCGTCGGGGCTGTCCACGCGCATCGCGAAGATCCTCACCGCGGACGGGGAGGTCGCGGAGGCCTTCTCCCCGATGTCGGTGACGCTGACGCTCGAGGACGAGATCGACATCTCCCGGGGCGACATGATCTGCCGCCCCAACAACACCCCCGCGGTGTCCCAGGACATCGAGGCGATGGTCTGCTGGATGACGGATTCGCGCAAGCTCACGCCGCGCTCCAAACTCATCGTCAAGCACACGACCCGCACCGCGAAGGTCATGGTCAAGGACCTGCGCTACCGGCTGGACATCAACTCGCTGCACCGCGATGAGTCCGCCGACCACCTGGCGCTGAACGAGATCGGCAGGGTTCGGCTGCGGGCCACCCAGCCCCTGTTCGTGGACGAGTACCAGAAGAACCGCCAGACCGGTGGGTTCATCCTCATCGACGAGGCCACCAACACGACGGTCGGCGCGGGCATGGTAGTCAAGGCCGACTGAACTTACCCGAGGAAAACCGGGGAAAACAGAATATCGAGAAAGAATCGGGGGCCGCCTTCGGGCGGCCCCCGATTCGCGTGCGGGCACCCCTTGGCTGGAGTCGGGTTGTGTCGGCCGAGTGCGGGATTCTTTCGGTCATATTTCCGGATGTAAAGGGCGGGAGTGTTTTTTCGGGCCCCGGTACCACGTGGAACTCCGCGAATGGGGCTGCGGCAGGAAGGCGGAAGTTACCCGTCGTTAGGTCGGTGTAAGGCCGAGTGGGGCAAGCAGAGTGTCAGCTTCGGGCGGTCGATTCTGGCGCAGTGGCTAGGACTCCGGAGGGTGATAGTTGAGAAAAATTCGCTCCGGCTCTGGCAATCAAGGTTCAAACCTGTCTAAAGTGTGCGAATCGCAGACGGGTTCTCAATCCAGGCAATCCATGCGATCGGGGCCCGCTGTGTACTCCAACCCCCATTACCCCCACAAGGAGGAAACCGCGTGAAGAAGCACCCCACCCGCAGGGTCGCGTTCAGTGCCGTCGCGGTCGGCGCACTCACCATTCCCATGGCGCTCTCCGGCGCCACGAGCGCCGGCGCCTCCGACCTCGCGCCGGTGTACACCAGCTCCGCCGCGGCAGGCAGCGACTGGTTCGTCGTCCTCGAGGACACCGTCACCACGGCCAGCGTCTCCCCCTCGGCCTTCGGTATCGCCGAGAGCCAGGTGAACCACACCTACGAGGAGGCGATCAACGGCTACTCGGCCGAGCTGAGCACCGCCGAGGTCGAGGAACTGCGCGCCCAGGACGGCGTCGCCTACATCGAGCAGGTCGGTGAGGCACAGGCCCTGGTCCCTTGGGGCCTGGACCGGATCGACCAGGAGGACCTGCCCCTGGACGGTTCCTACACGACCGACTCGGACGGCTCCGGCAGTTCCGTGTACGTCCTCGACACCGGTATCGACGTCGACCACCCCGAGTTCGACGGCCGTGCCTCGCTCGGCTACGACGCCACCGGCGGCGACGGCGGCGACGTCCAGGGCCACGGCACGCACGTCGCGGGCACGGTGGCGGCCGACAGCTATGGTGTGGCCCCGGGTGCCGAGGTGATCGACGTCAAGGTCCTGGGTGACGACGGAAGCGGCACCTACGACGACATCATCGCCGGCATCGAGTGGGTGGCCGACAACTCCGAGTCCAACGCGGTCGCCAACATGTCCCTGGGCGGCCCGGCCTCGCAGGCCGTCGACGAGGCCGTCAACTCCCTGGCCGGCTCCGGTGTCTTCGTGGCCGTTGCCGCGGGCAACGAGGGCCAGGACGCCGGCAACACGTCCCCGGGCGGAGCCAGCGGTGTGGTCACGGTCGGTGCCTCCGACGAGACCGACGCCGCGGCGAACTTCTCCAACCACGGTTCGGCCGTGGACATCTACGCCCCGGGCGTCGACGTCGAGTCCACGGTCCCCGGCGGCGGCACGGACAACTACGACGGCACCTCGATGGCCAGCCCGCACGTGGCCGGCGCCGCGGCGCTGTACAAGAGCGGGCAGGGCGACGACGACCAGGACACCGTCCTGGACTGGCTCGTCGACAACGCCGGTGAGGACAAGCTGAGCAGTGTTCCCAGCGGCACTGTGAACCTCCTGCTGAACGTCGAGGGTCTGTAGGACCCCGCCGGCTGCGGAGTCCCCGCGCGTCCGCAGCTCGGCAGGTTGACAGCCGACGGGTAGTCACACGGCCCCGGTCAGGGAGAGGTCCCCGACCGGGGCCGTTCCGTTTCTCCGGCACCGGTTTTCACATTATGACCCTGGTTGATTACTCCGGGTATTAATCTTGGGTCGTGGATGGATATCGTCTGGTGTTTGTCGGCGGGATGGGCCGCTCCGGGTCGACGCTGATCGAGCGCCTTCTTGGTGAGCTGCCCGGGTTCTGTTCCGTGGGTGAGGTCGTGCACCTGTGGCGCCGGGGGCTGGTGGAGAACGAACGCTGCGGTTGCGGCCTGCCCTTCGCCGACTGCGGGTTCTGGGCCGAGGTGGGCAAGCGCGCCTTCGGTGGCTGGGACCGTGTGGACGCTCACGGCGTGCTGCGGCTCAAGGACAGCGTCGACCGGACCAGGTTTCTGCCGGTCCTGCTCAACGGCCCGTCCGGTGAGGGAGCCCTCGCCGCCCGCAGTGACCGCTACACCGAGCTCTACCACCGCCTCTATTCGGCGGTCGCCGAGGTGAGCGGTGCCCGGGTGATCGTGGACGCCAGCAAGCACGCCTCGCTGGCGGCCTGTCTGCGGTGGCGGTACGGCTCCCGGATGCGCCTGCTCCACGTGGTGCGGGATCCGCGGGCGGTGGCGCACTCCTGGGGGAAGCGGATGGCGCGGCCGGACGCCTCCCCGGACAGCTCCGAGCAGGAGATGGCCCGCTACTCGGCGGGGCGCTCGGCGCTGCAGTGGATGACCCAGAACTCGTCGTTGGACGCCTTGGCCCGGCGGGGGACCCCGACGCTCCGGGTGCGTTACGAGGATTTCGTGGCCGATCCCGAGGGCGAGTTCGGGCGTATCGCCGATTTCGCCGGTCATGCTGGAGCGCCGCTCGCGCTGGGGGAGGACGTGGTGCGGCTCTCGGAGGGGCACGCGGTCTCCGGCAACCCCATGCGGTTCCGGTCCGGTCCGGTGGGTGTGCGAGCCGACCACGGGTGGCGGGAGGGGCTCGCCCCGTGGCGCCGTCGCCTGGTCACGATGGTCACCAGCCCCACGCGGGGGCGCTATGGGTACTGATGTCCGGTGTGTTGTCCCGGGGGATGTTGCATACCCAATGCATAACGTATGGTCGTCGTATAACTACTCTGAGTCATAGTCGGGGGAGCTAGGGGGCGGTTGACCATGGGCGGCGGGCCGGTACGAGGAATGGCGGCGACGGGGGCTCTGCTCCTCGCCCTAGGGATGGCCGGTGCGGGCGACAGCCCCACCGGGGCTTCGGCTCCGGTCGAGGGCCAGTCTCCGCCTGATCGCCCGGTCCTGAACTCGGCCACGTTCCTCGGGATGCCTTCGGCGCCCGAGTTCCACTGCACCGTCTCCGACATCCTCGAGCCCTCCTGCGGGGTCTGGTGGGGCGCCAGCCCCGAGGGCGACGACGTGGACGCGCTGGAGTCCGCGGTCGGCCGCGACATGGACATCGTCTACACCTGGCGGGGCATCGACCAGGCAGAGGTTCCGGGCGACCGGGAGCAGAGGATGGTCGCGGAGGGGCGCTTCGTGCACACCAACATCGAGGCCCGCCGCTTCACCCGCTCGGGGCATCCCGACATCCCGTACGAGGACATCCTCGCCGGAGAGTTCGACAGCTCCCTGCGTTCCCAGGCGCGGACCATCGCGGAGATGGAGGTGCCCTATTTCGTCACGTTCGACCACGAGGCCGACGGCAACAACCGCTACAACTACCGGGGCACGCCCGAGGAGTTCGTGAGCTCCTGGCAGCACATCGTCGACCTGTACCGGGAGGAAGGCGCGGACAACGCCATCTGGGTGTGGAACGTGACCGGCTGGCCGGGCAACCTCGAGCGGCTCCCCGGCCTCTGGCCCGGCAACGACTACGTCGACTGGATCAGCTGGGAGGCCTACAACATGACCGGCTGCGACCTCATGCCGCACTGGGACCACATCGACTCCTTCGAGGACGCCCTCGCCCCCACCTACGACTGGATCCAGGAGGAGGGCCCCGAGCACGGCATCGACCCGGAAAAGCCGGTCATGATCGGAGAGATGGGCACTACCGACATCGGCCCCCGCGAGACCCTGCAGTGGTACACGGACATCCCCGACGTGCTCAAGCGCTATGAGCGGGTGCGCGCGGTCAAGCTCTGGGACAGCAAGGTCTCCGACAGCTGCGACTTCCGGATCCGGGCCAATGAACACGCCCAGCGCGGCTTCGAGCTGGCCGGGCAGGACCCCTACGTGAACCTGCCCGAACGGGTCCGCCGCCTCGCCGAGTACACCGCGACCCGGGACTGAACGCCCGGGTCGGCCTGCCCTGGTCAGCCGCCAGCCGACCTGTGCATGGACCAGGTGCGCGGGCCGTTGTCGGGCAGGTCGTACTCGGCCGTCACCCGGAATCCCAGAGACTCGTACAGCCGAACGTTGGCTGACGCGGAGGTCTCCAGAAACGCAGGTACACCCGCGGCGTCCGCCTCGCGCAGGCCGGCGCTGATGACCTCGCGGCCCAACCCTCGTCCCTGCGCGTCCGGGTGCACACCCACGGTGCCAAGGAACCACACGGGCTCGGTGGGCCGGTGCTGCCCCATGGCTGCCTCGGCCGCGGCGGAGGCGTCCGCGCGGTCCCCGGCGAGCTCCGCCAGCGTGGGCAGGAGTCCGGCGATCGCCGCCTCGGCCCCGCCGGAGTCGGGCGTGGACCAGACGGCGACGGCGTCGAGGTCCTCGCCCACCCAGACCCGGCCGTGGGGCAGGCCGACCTCCGCGATGAAGAGCCGTTGGAACTCCCGGAGCCGGGTGAGGTGATCGTCCGCGTCGATGGTGTGCCGGGTGAACGGGTAGTCCCGGAAGGCCGCGGTGAGTGTGTCGGCCGCCCGCTCGATGTCCGCAACCGTCGCTTCTCTGGCCATGGGTTCCCCCTGATTTTCGCAGGTGTGCTCAGTTCGGTCCCCGTCCCGTGCGGGGCCCGTGAGCGAGGCTATCGGCGGTCCCCGGTCGGCGTCTTCCGATTTTTGACCGACAGTGCTATATTTTGGCCATGCGTTCAAAAGACGGGGCGACGTTCACACAGGCCGCCCGCCGTGAGCAGATGATCCGGGCGACCATCGCGACCGTCGCCGAGCTGGGGTTCCACAAGGCCTCGCTGGCGCGCATCGCGGAGCGGATGGGCATCGCCAAGGGCGGGATCATCTACCACTTCGCCAGCCGGGACGAGCTCATCAGAGCGGCCCTCCAAGACGTTTTCGCCCGTCTTACCCGGCACGTGGTCGAGCGGCTGACCGACGCCGCCAGCGTGCGCGAGGCCGCCCGGACCTACGTGATCGCGCTGGTCGACTACCTGGACGGGCACCGCGACGAGGTCCGGCTGATCTCCGAGGGTTTCGGCGCGGCGCAGAGCCATGAGGACGCGGACGAGCAGGTCCAGACCCGCTGGAGCAGCCTGGCCGACCTCCTGGACCAGGCCGTCGCGGAGACCGGCCGCACCGGGGTCGACACGAAGGTCCTCGCTATCAGCGTCAGCGGGGGTATCGACGCCCTGGTCGCCGAAGCGCTGCGCGACCCCGGATTCGACCTCCGCGAGGCCGGTGAACGCCTGGCGGGCATGGTCGACCGGCTCATCGCACCCGAGGGCGCAACGGAACCCGGCCGAGCGCAGGACGACGGGGAAGGATTCCCCGGATGAGCGGTGAGGCGGTCATCGAGGATAGGGACCTCCACACGTCCTTCGGCCCCGCCCACGCGGTCCGAGGCGTCGTCGCGCTCGCTCTGCGCGCCCCGTCCGCGGGGACCGCGCACGAGGAGGTCCGGTCATGCCGTGCGCAAGCCGTCCACCCCGCCGGAGCCCGCTCCGCGGACACCGGCCCCGCCGCGGGACTGGCTGCAGCGGGCTCCACTCACGCCCATGGTCCTGGCGGCCCTGCCTGCTCAGCCCTAAGCGGCCCCTACAGGCCCTTGCCGCGCAGGTGCAGCAGGCGTAGGACCCACCCCGGCGGAAGACCGCAGACCACAAGGAAGGCCAGGTAGGCCCGGCCCTCCGACGGTCGGTGCCGCAGCGTGTGCCCGGCCCAGCCCAAGGCCGTGCGCCGACGTTTGGCGGAGGCCTCGGCGAAGGCGATCTGCCCCGCGATCCGGGCGTACCCGTGCGGCACCAGGCCGAACTCGGGGTAGCGCTCCAGAAGCCACCGCAGCGCCGTGGAGATGGTCTGCCAGCGCTCGGAGAAGAACGACTTCTTGTGCCACAGCACGCGCACCCCCGGTTCGGGGATGTTGCGGATCGGACCGCGCCGGGCCAGCCGGAGGAGCAGTTCGTAGTCCTCGGCGTAGCTACCGGGGATCTCCTCGCTCACCGTTCCGCTGCCGCCGACCATGGCCTCGCGCCGGATCAGGAACGTGGACGGGTGCAGCTCGGTCAGGCGCGATCCGAGCAGGTCGGCGAAGGTGACGCTGGTCCGCTCGAGAACCCGTTCGTACTCGACCTCGTCGTAGACCACGCGGATACCGCAGCACACCATGTCGGTGCCGGGCTCCGCACGCATCACCTCCACCTGGGCCCGGAGCTTGTCCTGCATCCAGGTGTCGTCGTCGTCGCAGAAGGCCACGAGGTCGGTGTCGGCGCTCAGGACCCCGGTGTTACGGGCACCCGCCAGCCCCGGGGTGAGCGAGTTGGTCACCACTCGGACGGGGCGGTCGCCCTCGGTCCGGGCGAGTGAGGGGTCGGGCTGGTCGTTGTCGTACACGACGATGGTCGTGATCCGGCCGGGGTAGTCCTGCTCGGCGACCGCCTCCAGGGTGCGGCGCAGCAGTTCGGGCCGGTCCCGAGTGGGCACGACCACGGTCACCGCGGGCCAGGTGTCGGTCGGGTCCCCGGTCTTTGCCTCAGTGCCCGCCTCCACGGACCCCGCCTCCATCGACTCTGCAGAGCCGCCGGCCACTGCCGCATCCGCCACCGGTGTTCCCTCCACCTCTGTTCCGTCCATCGGGCCTTGCGCTATCGATCCGCCCACAGCGGTACCGCGCGGCAGCGGACCGCCCCCGACCGGGCCGGCGGCCCCGGCGCCGTCGGTGAGCAGGTCGATCAGCTCACCCGCGCGCAGTGCGGCGCGCTTGGGCCCGTCGTCGGTGGCCGGGTCCACCCGGAACTCGTCGGGGGAGGCCAGCGCCCGGTCGAGCAGCGCGTGCAGCTGCTGGGAGGTCGAGCAGGCGCGCACCCGCCCCGCCTCCTCCACCCGCCCCACGAAGAGCAGCTGGTGTTCGTCCACGTGTTCCGCCAGCTCGGGGTCGCGGGCGACCACGATGGGCAGGTGCCCGGCCGACCGTGCCTGGGTGATGGTGCCCGGGCCGCCGTGGGTGACCACGGCCGAGGCTCCGTGCATCGCCTCGGAGAGGTCGCCACTGGGCATGAAGGGTGTTCCCGAGGCCTTCTCCGGGGCTGAACTGTGCCCGTGCTGCACGAGGATCCGCAGGTCGGGATGGCGGCGGGAGTAGTCGTCGACCCAGCGCACCAGGCGGTCGAACCCGTGGTGGTCGGTACCGACACTGACGACCACGTCGGGGTGGTCGCTCCGGTCGGGGCGGTGCTCGGGGCGTGTGGTCTGTTCCGTCAAAGCAGCGGTCCTACGGTGATCGCGGTCGGCATGAACGAGCGCTGTTCCTCCCACTGGGCGAGGAACAGTCGGGTGAAGGGCTTGCAGAGCCGGGTGGTGAGTGTGGGTGTGTCGATGCGGTCGTAGACCTCGATGTAGACGGTCGGGATCCGCAGCAGCGAGGCCAGGACGAAGAACGGCAGGGCGACCCCGGCGCCGGTACTGACGACGGCCGAGGGGCGCAGCTCCCGCAGCACCCGCAGGGCCAGGGCCGTGTTGCGCAGCAGGTTGCCGATGTTGCGGGTGGTCGGGTGGTGGGCCCAGCGCACTGTCTCGTCGGAGAGTGAGGACTCGGCGTCCGGGGTGCGGAAGGTGACCCAGGCGCGTTCCTTGCCCTGCCACCACGGGCGCAGCGATCGCAGCTGGGTGAGGTGGCCTCCGCTGGAGGACACCAGGAGTACCGGTCGTGCTGTCATGGAGTGATCCATCCATTGCTCAGTGTGGTCGAACGGGGTGTCGGGTACCGAGGTCGCGGTTCACCTCCGGAGTTCCAGGTGGTCACGGACGCGCCACACCGTGAGCAGGTGCCCGGCGGCACCGGTGAGCACGGCCAGGACCACGATCGGCAGGCCGCCACCGGTCAGTGCCCCCAACAGCAGGGGAAGCCCGCCGAACCACACCAGGCAGCTGCCCGTCGCCACCAGCACGGGGCGGCTGAACGGGTGCAGCACCACCAGGGAGCGCAGCTGCCACATCGGCAGGAGCTTGCGGACGAGTACCGCCGCCACCAGGGCCACCGCCGCGCCGACCGCCCCGTACGAGGGCACCAGCAGCACGCACACCGCTATGTTGGCGAGCAGCGACAGCACGTTGTTGAGCAGGTTCAGCCCCGTCCGGCCGGTCATGGTCAGGATGAGGTCGCCCATCCCCAGCGCCGAGGCGGCCAGCTGCCCGGCGCACACCACGATCAGCACCGCCGCCCCGGCCGAGTACTCCGCGCCGAACAGCCGCATAACCTCGGGGGCGAACACCAGCGCCGACAGGTACAGCGGCCACGTGAGGCAGACCAGCCAGGACGTCCCCGCTTGGTACAGGGAGCGCACCCGTGCGTGGTCCTGGTCGGCCAGCAGCTCAGCGAACCTGGGCTGGGCCGCGTAGAGGACCGCCTGTGTGCCGAACTGGCCCACGACCATGACCCGGGTGGCCGCGGTGAACACGGCGGCTCCGGTCAGCCCGTTGAGGAGCGCCACCATCACCACGCCGCCCCGCTGGACCCCCATCTGGGCTACACCGCCCAGGGCACGGGGCAGCGCGAACGTCCAGAAGGCCCGAGGCGTGACCGGACCCGCCTCGGTCACGGGGGGCTCACCCGGCAGGGACCGCTCCGGCACGGCCCGGCGCACGATCCTCCCCAGCCAGAACCAGGCCAGTACCGCCGCGGGCAGGTACGGCCCGGCCCAGGCCAGCGCGAGCATCCCGGCCGAGCCGGAGACCGCGATCATCGCCACCAGCCCCAGCTGGGCCAGCGGACGGCCCACCTTGTCCACCAGGACCGTGACCGACATGTCGTGGTGGGCGCGGGTCGCGGCGAGCGCGGAATCGGCGAGTACCGCGAACGGCAGGAAGAGCGCGAGCATGCGCAGATATGTGGTGGCCTCCTCCGGGCCCAGCGCGTCCGCCAGCGGACGGGCGAAGAGCAACAGCAGCACGGCGACCAGGCTCGCCATCAGCACTGCGGGTCCCAGCGCCAGGCGCAAGAGCTGGGGGACACCGCCGGGACGCCCGAAGACCCGCATCCGGGCGATGAAGTACACCAGCCCGTCCGGGGCCCCCGCGTTGGCCACCGCGGCCATGATGAGGAATACCGACGTGGCCGAGAACAGCAGCCCGGCCGTCTCCTGGGAGAACGCCCGGGTGATGGTCATGATCAGGGCGAGGTTGAGGGCCGCGCCCACCACCGCGCCCGCCATGTTGACCATGCCGCCGCGCAGTACACGGCGCAGGCCGCGGTCGCCGCCGCCCGAACGGGCCTCGACCGTCACACGCACCACGAGGGTGTGCGCCCCCACCAGGCGGCCAGGCGCGCGTCGCTGTCGGTGAACCGGGCGGCGAGGTCGGCGCGCAGGGTCTCCGGCATCACCGCGCGTTTGCGGGCGTTGTGGTGGCCCGGCGCACGTTGGGGGACCGGGGGGAGGTCGAGGAACTGGGCGATCTCGTCCAGGGCCCGGGAACTCCCGTCGAACAGGTCCGCGTAGTCCAGCACGTGCATCCGCTCACGCCCGACGTGCCGCTCCATCCGCTCCAACTGGTCGACGTAGCGGCCCCGGGACACGTAGCCGTGGTGCTGGTGCGAGTGCGAGTAGTAGCCGGGCTCCTCCAGCAGCCGCTGCTCGGAGCCGGCCAGCCGCCCCTCCTCCAGCTCGAGCGCCTTGGCGAACGGCTCCGTCTCGAAGCCGCGCGCGGTCTCGTGCGCGTGCGCGGAGTAGGCGCGCTCGACCGGATCGCGCAGGATCACCACGATCCGGGCCTCGGGGAGGTCCTTGGCGATCCGTTCGGCGGCAAGGGGGTGGAGCAGGTAGTACGGGCTGGACTCGCACACCCGGATCCGGTCGCGCCCCCGCCGCGCGCGCAGGGTGGCGCGCAGGGGGAAGTGCGCCCGGTACCAGTCCAGCCCGTTGTGGTGGCCGGTGTCGAAGTAGTGGACCCCCTTGCGCAGGGTCGGTCCGGACACCGCGGGGTGCAAGGAGAGGGCCTTGAACAGCGAGGTGGTGCCGGAACGCTGGGCCCCGCAGATGAGGAAGTCGGGCAGGGCGCGGGCGCCGCTGGTCAGACTGCCGAGGCCGTCGGCGAGTGGAAGCAGGGCGCGCCTGGCGGGTGCGGCCAGGCGGGTGAGCGCAGAGGTGGCCCGGGGCATCGCGAGCTCCTTAGGTGTGCTGTGGTCCCCGGTCGTGGTCGGGGCCGTTGTGAGTGGGTGTCTTGCCGTGGTGCCGCGGGAGTCGGGCCGCGTGCGTGCCGGATGGTGCGGGCGTCCGGCTCGTGCGGGTGGCTGCTGGGTGTCGGGCCTGTTGGAGGGCCGGGCCCGTGGCCGTCAGGCCGTGTGCGTGGCCTCGTGGGACGCTCTCTCCTGAAGCCCCGCCAAGGCGGGCAGCAGCCAGTCGTCGACGGCGGCGAAGCGGCTGCCGGTCTCCGCCTGGCGGTCGTGGAGGTAGCGGGTGGCGAGGTCGATCAGGTACAGCGCCATCACCGTGGACACCGTGTGCGGCCGCAGTCCGCGCTCCGCCATCAGCGGGTCGCGCAGCAGTCGCGAGCCGCTGTCCAGCCAGCGGTGGACACCGGGGTGCACCCCCGCCTGGACGGACTCGTTGAGGTCGTAGTGCAGGGCGTCGAACCCCGCGGGTGCGTCCAAGGCGAGGCGCTCCCAGTCCCAGACGAACGCCCGCCTCGCGGTGCTGGCGATGTTCCATCTGGTCAGGTCGCCGTGCCAGGCGCCGAAGGGCAGGGACACGTCCGGGAGGCGGTGCAGCGCTCCGCGCAAGGGGGCCGCTTCGGGGCGCGTACCGAGCTTCGCGATCCGAGCGTCCAGGGCCTGCCGGTAGGGGCTCGCTGAGAGCTTGCGCTCGCGTACCCGAGCCAGGCCCACGATCTGGCTGACGCAGCGCAGGAGCTGGTGCCGGGTGGGCCGGTCGGTCTGGTCTCCCACCGGCAGGGCCTCCTGGACCAGGAGCGGGTGCCCGTTCCACTCGCCCTCGTAGAGCAGGCGCGGAACGGTCACGTCCTTGAGTCTCGACTCGGCCAGGTGGCGCAGGGCCCGGGTCTCGGCCCGCACCAGCTGGGACGTGAGGTCGTTGATGGCGATTTTGGCGTAGCCGATGGTTCGGCCGCCGGGGGTGAGCAGGAGCAGGACCGGCTTGCGGTTGGCGCGCGGCGGGCCCACGTGGATCGCGATGGTGAGCTCGCGGTCCAGGGCGATGGAGAGCGCGTGCTCGATCCCCGGGCCCGCCCCCACGTACAAGCGGTCGCGCAGGAGCAGCGGGGCTATCCCGGTGGCGAACGCCCCGGTCAGCATCAGGGTCTGGAGCCGTTCGCGCAGGGAGTGGCCCTGGGCGAAGGACGTGATGCCCCGGGTGGCGGCCGAGCGGTTGTGCGCGGGCAGGATCACCCGCGGATTGTGCGCGTTGGGTACCGGGAGGTACTGGTTGCCCCGGTTCCGGTGGACGATGCGCCGAAAGGCACCGTCACCGGGGCCGAGCAGGCCGCCGCAGGGCCACAGCACGGCCGCGAGGTCGGTCAGATAGGTCGTCTCGCTGTTCACCAAGCACCCCCGCCGGTGCGCGCGGTCCCTCGACGACGGAGCACCGGTTCCTCGCGGCGCCAGAGCAGGGCGACGGCGATCATGGTGACGGCGAGTGGGGACATGAGCGCGACGTAGAAGAACATGTACCAGAACAGAAGCAACACGGTGAGCAGGGCGCCCTGCCCGACCGCGGTCGACGCGGCCCGGTAGCGCCAGGCCACTTGTGCGAAGAACGCGAAGAGCAGGAGCGTGCCCACCCATCCGCTGGAGATCAGGGTGATCCACAGCTGTCCGGCGTTGCCGATCACGTGCTGGCCGCAGCCCGGGCACTCAGCGGTGGGTCCGACCGCGATCGAGTCGGAACTGCCCAGGCCCTCGCGGGTGGTGCCCCACCCGAGGACCGGGGACAGGTCGGCGGCGGTCACGGACGCGGCGTTGGTCGCCGCCCGGCCGTCGTCGCTGTGCGGGCTGTCCGCACGGGCCTGCACGACTTCGGACAGCGGTGACAGGGCCAGGGCGATCAGGACCGCGACCATGGCCACCGCAGCGGAGCCCACCAGGACCACCCGGCCCCGGCGCAGCGCCTGGACCGCGGCGAAGGCGAGCGACAGCGCCAGGCCCGCCCAGAGCGCGCGGTTCAGCGAGTACACGATCGGGGCCACCGACAGCGCGACCGCGGCCAGCGCACCCAGGCGCACCCATCCGGCCCCCTGCACGACCCAGCCCACCACCACCCAGATGAGCAGCAGGGACAGCATGTAGCCCCAGACGTTGGTGTACTCCCAGGGGGCCTTCGGGCGGGCCGACTCGACGCCGCCGAAGACGTCCATGATCTGCGCGGAAGCGGGGTGGACCAGGGTCCGCATGTAGGGGTCGTCGGCCAGGGGCCCCGGGATCAGGTACTCCAGCGGAGCGGTGAACTCGAACCGGGGGGCGAACATGCCCAGGTAGCCGCCGACGATGGTGACCAGGCACAGCACGGCCAGGGACCACACCACCAGTCGAACGGGCAGCTCGCGCTCGGTCAGGTTGCCGACGTAGAGCAGCAGCACGGTGAGGACGAGGTAGTTGATCACGCGGAGCAGGGCGCCGGGATAGCCGCCGCTGTCCGGCACGGTCCCGGGCATCTCCAAGGGGACCAGGGCCAGCCCGAGGGCCGCCCACACCAGGAACAGACCCCACAGCCAGAAGCCCGGGGGCACCCGCAGCCCCACCGTTCGATGGCGGCGCACCAGCTCGGCCAGCATCGGTACGGCGAACAGCCAGTACGCGAACTGCCCCATGCCCAGCGCCCACCAGACCGGGTACCCGGCCAGCAGCCACACCAGGGGCCACCCGGTGACCGGCGCGGGTCCGCTCCGCGGTGCGGCGCTCCAGGCCAGACCGGTCGCGCGTGACCCCTGGGCGGCGCCCTGGCCGGTCAACGCCGGGACCCCGCGGGTTCGGCCCCGTCATCCGCGGACGCGGCACTGTCGTAGTCGGCCGCCGTGCTGTCGCCGGTGGTGGCGTGCGGGGCGTGGGCCCCTGCCTCGCTGGGACGGCGGGGCGCCGGGGGCACGGGACGGGGAGCGGAGGGTGCCGGTCCGGGATCCGGTTGGCGCGGAACGGTGACCGCGCCCGGAACGGTGACGCCGAACCGCGAGCCCGCGGTGACCGTGCCGGTCAGGTCGGCCCTGCGGGTCCTGCCCAGCTCGACCACGGGGAGGAGAACGTCGGCGGTGGCGGCCAGGGCGTGCGCGTCGGCGCGCTCACCGATGGCGGCGGTGGCGATCACCACGAACTCGGCGTGGCCGCGCAGCAGCTCCACCAGTTCGGTGGCGCCGCCCTGGACCGGGGCGAACGCCCCGGGGTTCCCGTACCGCAGCACCCGGAGACGCGGTATCGCGGAGGTCCGGGCCACCAGCTGGGACGGGTCTTCGCCGTCGACCAGGACTTCCGCCAGGCCGGGGCCTTCGGGCAGATCGAGCAGATCGAGGGCGGTGTCGGTACGCGGGTCGGCGCAGACCAGCAGGGTCTCGGAGCCGGTCCGGGCCAGGGCCGCCGCGAGGTTCACGGCGGCGGCGGTGCCCGCGCGTCCAGGGGTCGTGCCGGTGACCACGAGTACTCGGCCCGGGGCGGGTGCGCCGTCCTCCTCGGGGGAGACCGCCATGGGGGAAGCGGACTCGGGGCCGGTCGTCTCGAGGGCGGTGGCGGCCAGCCGGGCGCGGACCAGGTGGGCGAACTCGTTCGCGCGCTGGCCGTCGGGGTCGTCGTCGGTGAGCAGGCCCGGGGCGCGGTCGGGACGCTCCCCGGGCGTGGACAGGTCCAACAGGACGGGTACGGCGCCGACCCTCGCGGTGTCCTCGGTGTCGTGCACGCGGGGGTCGAGGCGGTCACGGGCCACGGCCATGAGGAGCCCGGCGAGCAGGCCGAGGGCGGCCCCCGAGGCCAGCCAGAGCAGGGGCATCGGGGAGGAGGGTGCTTCGGGCAGCTCGGCGGGCGTGATGACCTCGCCGGGGGAGACGGTCTCGCGCAGGGCGTTCAGCGGACTGATGCCGTTGCCGAGCTCGACGATCTCCTGGAGCAGGGCTTCGGCCTGGGAGTCGTCGCCTTGGGCTTCACCGGTGGCCGCGGTGCCCTCCGGGGAGAGCGCGGCCAGGGACTCGTAGAGCTCCTCCTGCTCCTCGCGCAGGGCTTCGGCCCGGCCGCTGATCAGCGCGCGGGCCTGTTCGCCCCGGTGGTCCAGGTAGGCGTCGGCGAGGGCGGCCGCGCCCTTCTGCGCGTCCTCGGGCGAGCGGGCCGAGTACTCGATCTCCAGGATGTTGCTGTTGGACGGCACCGTCACGTCGATCCGCTCGCGGAGGTCGGTGGGGGAGGGGGAACCGGGGACTTCCGCGGCCAGGACGGCGGTGACCTGGTCCGACAGCACGACCTGGGCCTCGCTGTCGAGGTTGACGTCGCCGGTCAGGCGGCCGGACTGCTCACCGGTGAACTCCGCCATCTCCGTGGGGTGGACCTGGACCGCGGTGGCGGAGGTGTAGGCCGACGGAACCACGACCACCCCGGCGGCGGCGAGGACGAGTCCGCCGAGCACCCCGGCACCCACCAGTCGCCAGCGCCGCCTCAACAAGGCGGTGTACTCCTTCAGTTCCGGTCCGGCGGGGCCGGCCGCGTCGGTGTCCATCGGGTCCTCCACGCAGACATGGCAGCACTTTTAGTGAACGATTGCATACTAAGTGTAATCCCTTTGGTTCTGCCTGGTGCTTTGGGAAACAGCCGAATTCCCAGGCGGGGCCGTCCGCAAACCCGCCGCGGGGTGCGGACGGGTATCCGTGCGGGGGGGGGTGCGGACGGGCTATCCGAGCGGGGGAGGTGTGTACACGGGGGTGCGAATGGGTGCGCACACGGGCCAGTGTCGGTTGGCGGGTGTGCGCCGGTTGGGGAGTCGGGGTGGCTGGGGTTTGTTGTTGGGTGCGGGTGGTTCCCTGCGGGTGCGGGTTTCCCCGTTTCCTGCCGCTTGATGGTGGCCGTCTCCGCTGCGCGCCTCAAGGTCGTCGCCATCGAGCGCTTCGCGCGTCATTGGCGCTCCACCTTGACCCGCTTCGCTGCGACGGCGGGTCGGCGGCAGTCAGGAAACGGGGGGCGTGTGGTCGGGGCGGCGACGGGACCGGCCTGCGGCCGGGAACTGCCCCGGCCGTGGCCGGCCGGGTTCCTTTCCGTGGGTCTGGTTGTGTCGGCAGGCGCGTCGCAATCCAGTGGCCGGTCGGCGACGAAGGGCCCGATCAGGCCGGGGACGTGGCTGGGCGCGTCCCACCGGTCTGGCGGCTCGGTGGTGGATGGCCCATACGGGTACGGGTGGTGCTGTTGGACCGGTCGGGTGTGGGTTCCAGGGCATCGAACCCCCTGTTGGAGTCATTTTGGGCGCCGAGATTGCCTCCAGGGAGGGGGTTCACCGGCCCCGGGTGCTTCTGGGCGGGGGGGGGTCGGTGTCCCGGGTGCCTCCACCGGCGGTAGCGGCCGCCCCCCCGGGGGGCGGTCCCGGTGTCCGGAACCGGCCCGGTGGGGGTGTCCGTTGCTTCCGAAACCGGTTGATCCCCGATGATCTTGCCCCCAGCTCCACCCTCGGCCGTCGAGGGTTGAGACAGGGGCAAGATCATCGGGGAAGGGGGAGCTGAGTCCGACCGAAAGTCCGGTGGGACGCGCTCGGCCATGCGCCCGGCCTGTTCGGGTCCTTCGTCGCTGGCTGGTCACTGGATTGGGACGCGCTGGCTGATGAAGCCGGGCGGACGGGGAGGGGTCCGGCCGGTCACGGCCCGGCCGGGCGAAGCCCGGCCCTTCGGGCCGAAGGCTCGGGGCCCGAAGGGCCCCTTGGGGCCCCGACCACACGTCCCCCGTTTCCTGACTGCCGCCCACCCGCCGTCGCAGCGAAGCGGGTCAAGGTGGAGCGCCACCGATAGCGCGCCAGCGCTTCGACGGCGACGACCTTGACGCGCGCAGCGGAGACGGCCACCATCAAGCGGCAGGAAACGGGGAAACCCGCACTCACCTCAAGCAGGGGAAGAACCGGCTGGCGCGCCACGGTGCCCAGCGTGCCCCCGGTGCCCAGCGTGCCCCCGGTGCCCAGCGCACCCCGGCACCCGGAGTACTCCAACGCGTCCCGGCACCCAGCGCTCCCAACTGTGCCCCGTCTCTGCCAAACACCGGCCCGCCCGGGTTGGGCTCTCCACCGAGAGGTGCGCAGTAGCACCGCTTCTAGTGCGACGAGCAGCGGGCCGGCGCCCGAGGGGTATGCCCTAGACGCCCAGGACCAGCGGCGGCAGGCCGGTGTGGGACTCCCACGCGTTGTCGCACTCGCTCTGTGTGGACACCGTGTTGGCCCGCGCGGAGCAGTCCCGGTAGTCGGTGACCTGTTCCTGGTAGACGAAGAGGATCCCGACCATGGCTGTCGAAACGGCGATGCCGGCCGCACCCAGGCCCACGCTCAGGATGGCGCCCGGCGCCGTCGTGCTGTTGACACGGGCGGCCCGGCGGGCTCGGAAGCCCTGCACGAAGCCGAACACGGACAGCACGCCGCTGTAGGGCGGGAACAACAGGCCCGCCAGACCCAGGAACAGCCCCCACAGGCCTCCTCGTTCGGCCTTGGGCTGCTGTCCGTCGGCGCGGGGCTCCGGGCTGTTGTCGGTCAAGGTTCACTCCTTCGGTGGCGCCCCGCACCGTGGGGCGCCCTGGTCCGCTCCCGCCTGCGCGGAGCGTACCGGGTGTCGTCGGTGGTGCGGTCCCGCCATCGTTCCATGGTCTCGGTGAGCGCTGGTACGAAGGTCCGGTCCGCGTGAGGTAGACGGTACCCAAGCCGATAGGGTGGGTACGCGGACGGGCCGAGTAGGCCCAGTGCCTGGCGCCTGCACCAGGCGTACGCGAACCCCGGATGCTGCGCCGTCCCCCGGCGCCCCCGGGCACGGGGATAACACCCGTGTCTTCCGCACCGTTCTTCTACACATGAGGGAGAAGCACGCTTTGTCCGCGCGAGTGGTGGTTCTCATATCGGGGGCGGGCAGCAACATGGCCGCCCTGATGGAAGCCGCAAAGGACCCCGCCTACGGGGCCGAGATCGTCGCCGTCGGAACGGACCGTGAGGGAACACGCGGGGTCAAGGTGGCCGAGGCGGCCGGCGTACCCACGTTCGTCGTACCCTTCCGCTCCTACTCCGACAGGTCTGCCTGGGACACGGCCATGTCCGAGAGCATCGCCGAATACCGCCCCGACCTGGTCGTCTCCGCCGGATTCATGCGCATCCTCGGGCCCGCCGTGATCGGCCGCCACCAGGCCGTCAACATCCACCCGGCGCTGCTGCCCTCTTTCCCCGGCGCGCACGCCGTGCGTGACGCGCTCGCCCACGGTGTCCGGGTCACCGGCACCACCATCCACTTCCTCGACGAGGGCGTCGACTCCGGTCCGATCATCGACCAGGTCGCGGTGCCCGTCGAGGACGGCGACGACGAGTCCAGCCTCCACGAGCGGATCAAGGCCGTGGAGCGGCGAATGCTGATCGACACGGTCGGCCGCCTCTCGCGAGAGGGCTGGAGCATCGACGGCAGGCACGTGCGGTTCGGCCGCACCGAAACGAAGGAGAAACGGTGACCCAGCAGGCCATCAGGCGTGCGCTGATCAGCGTGTACGACAAGACCGGTCTGGAGGAGCTGGGCATCGGCCTGGCCGAGGCCGGAGTGGAGATCGTCTCCACCGGATCCACCGCGGGCCGGCTCACCGCCGCGGGCATCCCCGTCACCCCCGTCGAGGACGTCACCGGCTTCCCCGAGATCATGGAGGGCCGGGTCAAGACCCTCCACCCCTCCGTGCACGCCGGGCTCCTCGCCGACCAGGGCAACCCCGACCACGTCGCCAAGATCGACGAGTTGGGCATCGCACCCTTCGACCTGGTCGTGGTGAACCTCTACCCCTTCTCCGACACCGTCGCCTCGGGCGCGTCCGAGGCCGAGTGCATCGAGAAGATCGACATCGGCGGCCCCGCGATGGTGCGCGCCTCGGCGAAGAACCACGGCAGTGTCGCGATCGTCGTGGACCCCGCCAGCTACGACGCTTCCCTGCAGGCAGTCCGGGACGGCGGCTTCACCCGCGAGCAGCGCAAGCACCTGGCCGGGCTGGCTTTCCAGCACACTGCCGCCTACGACGCCGCGGTGGCGGACTGGTTCGCGGGTGACTACGCCCCCGACGCCGAGGCTGAGGCCTCCGGGTGGCCCGCCTTCCGCGCTTCGGTGCACACCCGTGAGACCGCCCTGCGCTACGGCGAGAACCCGCACCAGAGGGCAGCGCTGTACACGGAGGCCGGTTCGGGCGGACGCGGCTTGGCCGGGGCGGAGCAGCTGCACGGCAAGGCCATGTCCTACAACAACTACGTCGACGCCGACGCCGCCCTGCGCGCCGCCTACGACTTCGACGGCCCGTGCGTGGCCATCATCAAGCACGCCAACCCGTGCGGGATCGCCGTAGGCGCTGACAACGCCGAGGCGCACCGCAAGGCGCACGCCAGCGACCCGGTCTCCGCCTTCGGCGGCGTGATCGCCACCAACCGCGAGGTCGGCGCCGAGCTGGCCGCGCAGATCGCCGAGGTCTTCACCGAGGTCGTGGTCGCCCCCGGTTTCACCCCGGAGGCCGTCGAGACGCTCTCCCAGAAGAAGAACATCCGCCTGCTCGTGGTCGCAGACCCGGCCCAGGGGCCGCGTGTGGAGTCCCGCCAGATCAGCGGCGGACTCCTCGTCCAGGACACCGACGTCATCGACGCCGAGGGCGACGACCCCGCCTCCTGGACGCTGGCCACCGGCGAGGCCGCGGACGAGGCCACTCTCGCCGACCTGGCCTTCGCCTGGAAGGCCGTGCGCGCGGTCAAGTCCAACGCGATCCTCCTCGCCGCGGACCGGGCCACCGTGGGCGTGGGCATGGGTCAGGTCAACCGGGTGGACTCCGCCCGCTTGGCCGTCTCCCGCGCGGGCGACCGGGTCACCGGGTCTGTGGTCGCCAGCGACGCCTTCTTCCCCTTCGCCGACGGGCTGGAGATCCTCACCGAGGCCGGTGTACGCGCCGTCGTCCAGCCCGGCGGCTCGATGCGCGACTCCGAGGTCATCGCCGCCGCCGAGGCGGCAGGGGTCACGATGTACCTCACCGGCACCCGCCACTTCTTCCACTAGACGCACCCGAGGAGCTACGCATGAGCGCGATCGTTCTGGACGGCAAGGCCACCGCCAAGGCCATCAAGGAAGAAACGGCGGAGCGGGTGGCCAAGCTGCACGCCAAGGGCATCACCCCCGGCCTGGGCACCGTCCTGGTCGGTGACGACCCGGGCAGCCACACCTACGTGCGCGGCAAGCACCGCGACTGCGCGCAGGTGGGCATCGCGAGCATCCGCCGCGACCTGCCCGCCGACGCCACCCAGGAACAGGTGGAGCAGGCGGTCCACGAGCTCAACGAGGACCCTGCCTGCACCGGCTACATCGTGCAGCTGCCGCTGCCCAAGGGCATGGACGAGAACCGGGTGCTGGGGCTGATCGACCCGGTCAAGGACGCCGACGGCCTCCAGCCGGTCAACCTGGGCAAGCTCGTCCTCATGGAGAAGGCCCCGCTGCCGTGCACCCCGCGCGGCATCGTCGAGCTGCTCAACCGCTACGAGGTACCGATCAAGGGAGCGGAGGTCGTGGTGGTCGGGCGCGGTGTCACCGTGGGCCGCCCCCTCGGCCTGCTGCTGACCCGCCGTTCGGAGAACGCCACCGTCACCCTGTGCCACACCGGCACCCGTGACCTGGCCGCGCACGCCCGCAAGGCCGACATCATCGTGGCCGGCGCGGGCGTGCAGGGGCTCATCACCAAGGACATGGTCAAGCCGGGCGCGGCCGTGCTGGACGTGGGTGTGTCCCGCACCGACGAGGGGCTGGCCGGTGACGTGGCCCTCGACGTCAACGAGGTCGCCGGACACATGTCGCCGAATCCCGGCGGCGTCGGCCCGATGACCCGGGCGATGCTGCTGGTCAACGTGGTCGAGGCGGCCGAGCGCCAGGCCGGTCTCGCGGTCTGACGCGGCACCCCGGCCGGGCTCTCTCGACCCAGAACCGGCGCAGAGGGGTCGCCCCGGACGGGGCGGCCCCGCCCCAGCGTCTCCCGAATCCGTGCGCCTTCGCGGTCAGCTGGCGCGGCGGGAGGAACTGCCCACCGGCATCGGGCGGACCAGGCCCAGGGCCACGACCTCGTTGGCCAGGCGGGTGCGCCGGTTCTGCCCCTCGGGGATCCGGAACTTCTGGTAGAGCCGCAGCAGGTGCTGTTTGACCGCGGCTTCGGTGACCACGAGCGTTTCGGCTATGTCGCGCGCGGTGGCGGGGGCGACGAAGGCCTCTTCCGAGAGGGCCGGTTGGCACAGGGCGGTCAGCACGTCCAGTTCGCGGCGGGTGAGCTCGGGCGCGGACCCCCGGCGCAGTTCGATCTCGGGACTGAGCTGTTCGCTGGGCAGGCCGCCGATCCGGCATCGGGCGGTGCCGAAGCTCACGACGTCGCCCTCCTCCAGGACGCGCCGGGCAATGGGCCGACCGTTGACGCGGGTGCCGTTGCGGGACAGGCCCAGGTCGACGACGTACACGTAGGGTCCGCGGCGGACGAGCTCGGCGTGGAGCTGGGAGACGCTCCGGTCGTTCAGGCGGATATCGGCGCCCTCACCGCGGCCGACCGTGGTGACTTCACCCGTGAGCTGGCGGAGGTCACCGGAATCTTCCACCCCTAGGTAGGGACCGTCCACGGTGGCTCCTCCCGGGCTACTTGGGCGCGGTCGGTGGGGGTACGGGCGGCGGTGGGGGAGGGGAGGCTGTCGGGCAGTGGAGGGTCGGTCTACACGTCGAGTGGGCTTCATGGGGGTAGTCCTCGCTCACCGGTGCACTCATCTCCACTCGGGTTACCCGGCTGATACATGTTCTACGCGCTTACTCCGGAGTTAGGCGGATACGGCGCGGAAATACGGCTCTGTGACCAAACCGGAAGGAGGAAACGGTCAGAGACGTACTCCGAGGGGGACGAGTCCGTTTCTGTGAGCCCTGGGCTCGGCGGTGCCGTTCACTACAATGGGTTCGGTCTCTCCTCGTCGGTGAACCCGCGTTCGCGTGGGACCGGCCTAAGTCACCAGGAACATGAGCCAGACTGGAGCGCTGTTCGGTTTCGGACAGGGAGCTCCCGCCGGGTGGCCGGACTGTGCCAGAGGCGGGGAAGAGGCCGTGGAGAACGAACCGCGCGGCGGTCAAGCAATTCGGAAGCGAACAGGTCGGGACGCGGTGGACGACGCGGAGCAGACGGAGGCGGCGGGCTCGGACGGGGGCGCGGCGGACGGCAACGCACCGGACAGGAGCGCCTCGGACGGGAACACCGCGACTGGGGGCCCCTCGGGTGGGAGCGCCTCAGGAGCCGGCAAGGGCGAGACGGGCGGCAACCGGAAGAAAGTGCCCTACTGGCTTTCCCAGGTGCCCTACGCCCTGGTCCTGTCGGCCCTGGCGGCGGGGATCGTGGTCGTGGCGGCGGCCTATTTCAAGCGCGGGCCGGCGATCATCGCGGGTGCCCTGCTGCTCGCCGCGACCTTCAGGCTGTTCCTGCCCAAGGACTGGATCGGCCTGCTGGCCGTGCGTCGGCGCTGGGTCGATCTGCTCACTCTCGCCGGACTTGCGGTCCTGCTGATCGTGTTGGCCTGGGTGGCGCCGCAACTCTCCCCCTAGGCGTCGAATAAGCTTGATGTCGAGATACCGCGACACCGACAAGCACCGCCTCCCCGGGAAGCACGGACACCGGGCGGGATCAGGGGATTGCCGCGCGCGCGGAGCCGGGCCCGGCCACAAACCGGTTCCGGGTCTCTGCCGCACGAGGCGGTAGCGAAGACTGAAGGGACAGCCACACAGCCATGGCCAAGATCAAGGTCGAAAACCCCGTAGTCGAGCTCGACGGCGACGAGATGACGCGGATCATCTGGTCCTTCATCAAGGACCGCCTGATCCTTCCGTACCTCGACATCGACCTCAAGTACTACGACCTCGGTATCGAGGAGCGCGACCGCACCGACGACCAGGTCACCGTCGACGCCGCCCACGCCATCAAGGAGCACGGCGTCGGCGTCAAGTGCGCCACCATCACGCCCGACGAGGCCCGTGTCGAGGAGTTCGGCCTCAAGAAGATGTGGCGGTCGCCGAACGGCACCATCCGCAACATCCTCGGCGGCGTCGTGTTCCGCGAGCCCATCATCTGTGAGAACGTGCCGCGGCTGGTGCCGGGCTGGACGAAGCCGGTCATCATCGGCCGCCACGCCCACGGCGACCAGTACAAGGCCACCGACTTCAAGGTGCCCGGCGCCGGTACGGTCACCATGACCTACACCCCGGCCGACGGCAGCCAGCCGGTCGAGTTCGACGTCGCTGACTTCCCCGAGGAGGGCGGCGTCGCGATGGGCATGTACAACTTCCGGAAGTCCATCGAGGACTTCGCGCGTGCCAGCCTGAACTACGGCCTGGACCGCAACTACCCGGTGTACATGTCCACCAAGAACACCATCCTCAAGGCCTACGACGGCATGTTCAAGGACGTGTTCGAGGAGATCTACGAGGCCGAGTTCAAGGAGCGCTTCGAGGCGGCCGGCCTCACCTACGAGCACCGCCTCATCGACGACATGGTCGCCGCCGCGCTCAAGTGGGAGGGCGGCTACGTCTGGGCCTGCAAGAACTACGACGGTGACGTCCAGTCCGACACCGTCGCGCAGGGCTACGGCTCGCTCGGCCTGATGACCTCCGTGCTGCGCACCGCCGACGGCCGCACGGTCGAGGCCGAGGCGGCCCACGGCACCGTGACCCGTCACTACCGCCAGCACCAGCAGGGCAAGCCCACCTCGACCAACCCGATCGCGTCCATCTTCGCGTGGACCCGCGGTCTGGAGCACCGGGGCAAGCTGGACAACACCCCGAAGGTCGTCGAGTTCGCGAACACGCTCGAGGACGTCGTCATCAAGACCGTCGAGGGCGGCCAGATGACGAAGGACCTGGCCCTGCTGGTCGGTTCCGACCAGGGGTGGCTGACCACCGAGGAGTTCCTCGCGGCTCTGGACGAGAACCTGAGCAAGCGTCTCGCCTAGAAGGGATCGATCCGCTGCCGCCATGAGCCGGCGGTTGCGGTGAGACCTTGACCACGCCCGGGTGCCCCCGTGAGGGAGCGCCCGGGCTCCGTCGTTTCTGGGTCCTGCTCGGGCCGAGACGCGCCGGAAGGCGGTTTTCGCGGGGGATCGGGGGGCGGGCCCACCGAAGTCGTCCGGCGTGTTTCCCGTGTTCGGGCCACATTCGAGGGGCCGCGGTGGGAGGATGGAAGCGCCGGAGGGGGTCGTCCGGAGTCAGGTGCGACTTATGACACGTGAACACGATTCGCACCTTTCGCGAACTTTGGCCTATTGTGGAGTCACGCCGGTGAGAACCGGCAGGCCAGAGCGGGTTTTTTGCCGCTCGGCCACCATGAGCCGACGTGCCGGCCGTGCGCCCGCTGGGGGGTAGGCGCGCACAGTACGGAACGTCACGAAGAAGGGCCCGTCACTCCGGTGGCGGGCCCTTCGCTCGTGTGCGCCCAGCATGGGCGATTGCTTGGGGGTGGAGGAATCAGTCCTCCATGGCCTCCTCCGGGATGGGTTCGCCGTTGCGCATGGCGTCGAACATCTGCTCGGACCTGGCCTCGTCCCACACCACGACCGAACCGACACCCTCCAGCGTCGGGGTGTCCCCGACCGGCACGGCGGTGGTCTCGGTTCCGCCGCGCATGGCCAGCAACATGCTCGCCAGGTGCCGGAGCTTGTCGCCCTCGTCGACCGTGAAGGTGTCGGTGCCAGCGATCACGAGCGGGACCGAACGGAACGGGTTGAAGAGCGTGCTGGGGGCGCTGGACTCCTCGATCAGCGCGGAGAAGAACTCGCGCTGGCGCTGGATGCGGTCCAGGTCGGCCCGCGGGGTGGCGCGGGTCCGCACGTAGCCCAGGGCGGTGCCGCCGTCCATCTCCTGGCAGCCCGCCTCGATGTCGAGGCCCGCCTTCGGGTCCTCCATCGCCTCCTCGGGGCACAGTTCCACGCCGCCGACCGCGTCGACCAGGTCCACGAAGCCGCCCATGCCGATCTCGACGTAGTGGTCGATCCGCACACCGGAGGCGCGCTCGAAGCTCTCCACCATCGGGCCCGGCCCGCCGCAGACCTCTTCGCCGTCCTCGTCGGTACCGCACACGTCGTCGGCGAAGGCCGTGTTGATCTTGTTGTCGGCGTAGCCGGGGATCGGCATGGGGACGTAGGAGTCGCGCGGCACACTGACGATCGTGGGGTCGCCGTCGCGGGGCATGTACAGGACCATCACCGTGTCGGTCCGGCTGCCTTCGGCGCGGCCGGTGGCGAGCTCCTCGATCTGGTCGTCGTCCAGACCGTCGCGGCTGTCGGAGCCGACGATCATGTACGTCGTGCCGGGCTGCCGGTCGGGGCGATCGTCGTAGTCCTGGAGGGCGTCGACCCGCTCCAGCCGCGAGTCCGCCCAGAGGTAGAAACCCCCGGGGAGCACGAGGACGAGGACCAACACGAGGATCAGGATGTTCCGGACGCGGCGCTTGCGCCGCTCCCGGGCCCTGCGCTTGAGGCCTCGGCCGTCGTACTCGCGCCCGGAGCTGTGGGTCCGGCGCTTCCTCGGCCGGTTCGGGGGGACCTCGTCTGCGGGGGGAAGCCGCCGGGTCTCACCCACCACACGCTGCTCGGACTCGCGGGAGCGGTAGAGCTTCTCGAATTCGGGGGGCTTGTCGGAGTCGCCACCGCCGCGCCGGAACACGCCCCCTCTGTTGTGCTCGCCGGTCGAGCCGTGCTCGCCCGGGTGCCGTCGGTCAGCCATCGATTCGCCTATCTGCTCCGCGCTGTCTGTTCGCTTCGGTATGTCCCTTGTGATCGCTGACAGGGTAGTGGGGTTCGCCCGGATTCCCCCGGGCGGCCATAGGATTGCGGATCTCCGGCCGCGGGCGCGGCCACCGGGGGTCGTGAACGGCCCTTGTACAGGTCAGCTCCTCAGACCAGCCGCACGGCACCGGCGGAGGGTACGGCCGCGCGCATCCGGGGGACGGGCCACCCCTTCTCCTCGAAGGCGCTCCGGACCGCACCGGTGACCTCCCCGACCCGCTCCTCCGGTACGAGAGCGATGGCCGTACCGGCCCACCCGGACATCCGGGACCCTCGGGCGCCCGCGCGAGCGGCGGTCTCCACGGCCAGCTCCACAGCGGGCAGAGGCAGGTCGAAGCGGCGCAGGGACAGGTGCGAGGCGGACAGGATCGGTCCGACCTCCACGGCGCGCTCCGCGCGCAAGAGTCCGACGGCGGCATTGAGCCGGTGTACCTCGGTGACGGCGTACTCCACCCGGTTGCGCAGCACGGGGTTCTGGAGGCCCCGCAGTGCTTCGGGCAGGTTCTGGACGGCGCGCAACGGGCCCAACAGGTCCTTGGCCCGGTCCAGCTCAGCGGCGCGGACCGGTCGGGGGTCCCGCCGGGGTAGTGCCCCGGTTTCCATGACGACCAGTCGCAGCCCGGCCCCGGAGAGGTCGAACGGAAACACGGCTGACTTCCCGCTCGCCAGGTTCACGCGTACGGCGTGCCCGGTGCGGGCGTCAAGGGCGGCGCTCTGGTCGGCGGAGGCTCCCTTGGGGCGGTCGATGCCGGCGAGATCGGCCAGCGCCAGGGAGACCGCCGCGCCGACCGCCGCGGGGTGGCCCAGGGAAGCGTGTTCGGGCAGGTCCGCCGCCAAGACCACCCGAACCCCCGCATCGGAGCTCAGAGCGCCGCTGGAGCGCGCGTCAGAGACGGCTGAGGATACGGCGCGGGCGGAGCGGTCCTGGGCGCTCAGCGGCCCGCTGAGCGTCGCGGTGCGCACGAGCCCGTCCGCTGCGGTGCCGACCGCGGCTGTCACGCCCCAGGGGAGGGCTGCGTACAGTGCGGCACCGCCGCTGGCCTTGGTGTGTTCGCCCATGAGGGCCAACCGCCCGGGGGCGCGCCATACTCCCGAGGGTTCCGAACCGAAGCGCTCCGCGTAGGCCGCGGCCAGCACCCCGCTCTCGGGGGAGGCCTCGGGCCAGGCGCCGTTCGGCCCCCCGGTGCGCACCCCCAGTACCGCGCGCAGCCGCGCTCCCGCAGTTCCCACCTGCCGACCCCCGCTCTCCTCACCGGGAGCACCGCCTCGGCGCACCCCGGATTCAAGTTTGCCCTCGCTTCGGTACCGGTCGGGCGTGGGGTTTTCCTCTGGCCGGAACGGCGAGGCTAGGTTGTGCATCCACCTGGGGCGCCCGAACACGGGCCACAGCGAAGGGCGGCCCACAGGGCGGCGGCCCACAGGGGCGGGGAGAGGATCGGAGACCATGGCCGGAGTGCTGGCGCGGGCGAAGGACACGGCTCGGCACTATCAGAACCTGGCGATGGACGGTTACTGGGAGCTGCGGCGCCGGTATCCGTCCCTCGACCACTTGGTGCGTGCGTACGAGCGCTACGCGGACCGCAACGGCAACCAGCTGGCCGGGGCCGTCACCTACTTCGCGTTCCTGTCCTTCTTCCCGCTGTTGGCGCTGGCCTTCGCCGTCGTCGGGTTCCTCGCGGCCCGCCAGGTCGAGCTCATGTCCTACATGGAGGAGGCGCTGGACGAGGTGCTGCCGGGGCTGTCCCAGCAGCTCCCCATGGAGCAGATCGCGGACGCCCGCCTGGGCGCGAGCGTGATCGGTCTGCTCGGCCTGCTGTACGCGGGGCTGAACTCGGTGTCGGTTCTGCGCGAGGCCCTCCACTCGATCTGGCTGACGAACCTCAAACAGGGCCCGAACTTCCTGGTGCGCAAGGCGGGCGATCTCCTGGTCATGGTCGCCCTGGGGGTGGCCCTGTTCTTCACCGTCGCCTTCACCAGCGTCATGCAGACGGCCACGGTCTGGCTGTTGTCCCTGGTCGGCTTGGACGGGTCGTTGATCGCGAACCTGTCGTTGCGCGTGCTGGCCCTGGCCATCGCCATCGGCGTGAACATGCTCCTGTTCCTGCTGGTCTTCTCGCTGCTGTCGGGGACCGCGCGGCCGCCACGGATGATGTGGCGCGGCGCGCTGCTGGGCGCGGTGGGCTTCGAGGTGCTCAAGAACGCCGCCGCGCAGCTGCTGGCCGGGACCCTCACCAACCCGGTCTACGCCTCCTTCGCGGTGCTCGTCGGCCTGCTGGTGTGGATCAACCTCGTGATGCGCCTGATGATGTTCAGCGCGGCGTGGACGGCCACCTGGCTTCCGTTGCCACCGCCCTACACGGGCTCCCTCCCGTTGCCGGAGGAGAACGGGATGGACTGGACGCGGCCGATCGCGGTCCTGCGGCCCAGCGAACGCGATCTCGCTCAGCGCCGTCTCGCCCAGCGGCTGTTGGCCCTGGGATTGTCGCTGGTGGCGGCGGTGATCGCGGCGGCGGGTGCGGCCGTGTCCCTGAAGCGGCGAAAAACCTGAGCCAGAAGCGAAAGGTTCGCCCGCGGAATTCGCTTCTTTCCCGGCGTCTTATTCCGTATGCGCGCGGTGTGCGGCGGGTAGTCCTCTTCTGTCCCGGTTGACCGGTTCACCGGGGCGAGCGGTGCGTCGGCCACAACGGCCGTCCCACACCTGGAGGGCAGATGGGAATCGCATTCAAAACGTCCGAACGCGCGACGCTCGGCGTCGAGTGGGAACTCCAGCTCGTCGACCGGGGAAGTCGCCATCTTCGCCAAGAGGCGCCGCAACTCCTCGCGGCGCTCCCCGACCTCAGTAGTGAGGCGACGGTCCCCCCGTTGCGGCATGAACTGATGCAGTCCCAGGTAGAAGTGGTGACGGGGATCTGCGAGACGGTCGAGGAGGCCAAGCGCGACCTCGGCCGCAACGTGACGCGTATGCGCGAGGTCCTCGAACCGCGCGGTGCCGTCCTTGCCTGTTCCGGAACCCATCCGATCGACCACTGGCGCGACCAGAAGCTCAGTCCCGGCAAGCGGTACGGGGAGCTGGTCGACCAGATGCAGTGGCTCGCCCGCCGGATCCTGACCTGCGGGGTCCACGTCCACGTGGGCGTGCGCGGACAGGAGAAGGCCATACCGATCGTGAACGCGCTCGCGCGGTATATACCGCATTTTCTCGCTTTGAGTGCTTCCAGCCCATTCTGGTGCGGTCATGACACCGGTCTGGCTTCCGCGCGCTCCATCGTCTTCGGCGCACTGCCCACTTCCGGGCCGCCGCCGAACCTCCCTGGGTGGCCCGCTTTCGAGGAATACCTCGAAACCCTTCTCAGGGCGGGTACCATCGCCTCTATCAAGGAAGTGTGGTGGGACATCCGCCCGCACCCGGATTTCGGCACCATCGAGATCCGGATGTTCGACGGTATTCCCACCCTGCGCGAGGTGGGAATGGCCACCGCTCTCTCCCAGTGTCTGGTGGAGTTGTTCGATCACCAGCTCGACCGCGGGTACAGCTTGCCCAGCCCGCCGTCCTGGGTGGTGAAGGACAACAAGTGGCGGGCCACCCGCTACGGACTCGACGCTCGTGTCATCACGGACGCACACGGAACCACCGTTCCGATCCGTGACGACCTCTACGAGCTGGTCCGCGACCTGACGCCGGTCGCCGCCCGCCTGGGCTGCACGGAGGACCTGGACCTGATCTCCGAGATCCTGGACAAAGGTGCCTCCTACGAGCGTCAGCGGGCGGTCGTCACCGAAGGCGGTTCGCTCGAGGACGTCGTGGACATGCTCTCCGCCGAGTTCGTCGGGGACCCCACCCGCGCGAAGATCGGCGTCGGCGACGGAGCCGGTGCGCGGTAAGACGTGTAACGAAGAGGGGACCCTCGATGCAGGGACGTGACCTGCCGGAACAGTTGACCGCTTTTCTGGCGCGCCATGAGCGGGAGTTCGCGGGCTTCCGCCGGGACCTGCACATGCACCCGGAGCTGGCGTTCGCGGAACACCGCACCACGGGCCGACTGGACGAGCGGCTGCGCCAGGTCGGGCTGAAACCCCGTCGGCTCCCCCAAGGAACCGGACTGATCTGCGACATCGGCGACGGCCCCGGACCCACCGTGGCTCTGCGAGCCGACATCGACGCGCTCCCCCTCACCGACGAGAAGGACGTCCCCTACCGCTCCACGGTCCCGGGCGCGGCCCATGCCTGCGGTCACGACGTGCACACCGCGGTCCTGCTGGCGACGGGTGTCTTCCTCGCCCAGCAGGCCCGTGCCGGGGCACTGCCCGGCCGGGTCCGGCTCCTCTTCCAGCCCGCCGAGGAGCTTCCCGGCGGGGCGGTGGAGGTCGTCAACGCGGGCGGTGTGGAGGACGTGGACCGGGTCTTCGCCCTGCACTGCGACCCCCGCCTGATGGTCGGCAAGGTCGGACTGCGCACCGGCGGCATCACCGCCGCCTGCGACCAGGTCATGGTCCGCCTGTCCGGCCCGGGCGGGCACACCGCCCGCCCCCACCTGACCTCCGACCTCGTCTACGCGCTGGGCAAGGTCGTCACCGAACTCCCCGCGGCGCTGTCGCGCCGCATCGACCCCCGGGCAGGGTTCAGCCTGGTGTGGGGTCGGATCAGCGCGGGCTCGGCACCCAACGTCATCCCCGACGACGCCGTGGCCGAAGGCACCGTGCGCTGCCTCGACGACGAGTCCTGGCACGCGGCACCGGACATCATCAAGGGTCTCGTGGAGTCGGTGGCCTCCGCCTACGGTGCCGATGCCGAGGTCACCTACCGGCGCGGTGTCCCGCCCACCATCAACGAGGCCACCAGCGTCGACGTCATGCGCGAGGCTGTGACCCTGGCCCTGGGAGCCGACGCCGCCGCGCCGACCCAGCAGAGCCTGGGCGGGGAGGACTTCGCCTGGTACCTGGAGCACGCGCCCGGCGCTCTGGCCCGGCTCGGCACCCACTCCCCGGAGTGGGACGGACCCATGCTGGACCTGCACCGCGGCACCTTCGACGTGGACGAGCGCGCCATCGGCGTGGGTACGCGCTTCATGGTGACCACCGCGCTCACCGCCCTGTGGGAGAGCGCCCGTCAGGGGGTCCGGACCGGAAGCGAGGCGCTCGCCTGAAGGTCCGCGCGGCACACGCCAGCACGCCAGAAGGCTGGTTCCTGCCCCTCCACCCCGGCCGGTCCCGAGGCCGTCGGCCCGGCGCCGATCCGGTAACGTCCCGGCCTCGACCGGCGGCTTCTGCCGGATTTTCGGCAACTTCGCGTCGCCGTGTCCGGTGCCCTCCCCGCCCAATGGCATCCTGTGTGGATGAACCAGCCACTCACAGTCGAACAGATCCGACGGGCGCCGAAGGTGCTCCTGCACGACCACCTCGACGGCGGGCTGCGTCCGGCCACGATCGTCGAGCTGGCCCGCGAGTCCGGTTACTCGGAGCTGCCCACATACGACGCGGCCGAACTCGGGCAGTGGTTCCGTGAGGCCTCGCACTCCGGTTCCCTGGAACGCTACCTGGAGACCTTCGCCCACACCACGGCGGTCATGCAGACCAGGGACGGCCTGGTCCGCGTCGCCTCCGAGTGCGCGGAGGACCTCGCCGCCGACGGCGTGGTCTACGCGGAGCTGCGCTACGCCCCCGAGCAGCACCTCGAGGGCGGGCTCAGCTTGGAGGAGGTCGTGGAGGCCGTCCAGGAAGGGCTGGAGCTGGGGGAGAAGCGCGCGGCGGACGCCGGTAGGGGCATCCGCACCGGGCAGCTCGTGACCGCCATGAGGCATGCCGCCCGTTCGTCGGAGATCGCCGAGCTGGCGGTCCGCTACCGCGACACCGGCGTGTCCGGCTTCGACATCGCTGGCGCCGAGGCGGGCAACCCGCCCACCCGTCACCTGGACGCCTTCGAGTACCTGCGCCGGGAGAACTTCCACTTCACCATCCACGCCGGAGAAGCGTTCGGCCTGCCCTCCATCTGGGAGGCCCTCCAGTGGTGCGGCTGCGACCGCCTCGGCCACGGCGTGCGCATCATCGACGACATCACCACGAACGGCAACGGCGTGCCCCAGCTGGGCCGTCTCGCCCAGTACGTACGGGACAAGCGGGTTCCGCTGGAGATGTGCCCGAGCTCCAACGTGCAGACCGGTGCCGCCGACTCCATCGCGGACCACCCGATCAAGCTCCTGCGCGACCTGCGCTTCCGGGTCACGGTCAACACCGACAACCGCCTGCAGAGCGGGGTCACCCTCTCGGAGGAGTTCGCCAAGCTGAGCGAGGCCTTCGGCTACGACTGGGACGACCTGCAGTGGTTCACGGTCAACGCGATGAAGTCGGCATTCCTGCCGTTCGACGAGCGGCTCGCGCTGATCAACGGGATCATCAAGCCGGGGTTCGCTCAGCTCAAGTGGGCGACGCACTGATGGGCAGAACCGGCAACGGGGCCACCTCGCACTACTCCACGTCCGCCAGGGTGATGGCGATCGTGTGGGTGGTTATCGCGGTCCTGCTGTTGCTGGACCTGCTGCTGCGCGGTCAGGGCCGCCCCTCCTGGATCGCCGGGGCCGTTCTGGTGCTGAGCGTCGCCGCGGTCTACGTGGCCTGGTTGCGCCCGAGAGTGGTCTCCACCGAGCGCGGTATCCGGGTGATCAACCCGCTGCGGGAGACCTTCGTGCCGTGGGCGGCCGTGCAGTGGGTGGACGTGGTGGACGTCCTGCGGGTGCACACCCCGCAGGGGGCCGTCCGTTCCTGGCCGCTGCGCGAGACCAAGCGGGCGAAGGTCCGCGAGAACATGCGCCGTGAGTCGGGCTACATCGACGACGAAGAGGACGAGGCCCAGATGCGCCCGGTCGACGTGGTCGCTCGCGACCTGCGCCGGGACGCGGAGCGGTACAAGACGCGTCCGCTCGACGGCCCCGTCAAGGAGATCGATGAGGCGGGGCCGGCCGCGCTGGGCGCGGAGGAGCGCCCGCAGACGATGGTGCCGGTCGAGGTCATCGTGGTCCTGGGATCGTCCCTGGTGTTCTTCCTGGCCGTGTTGCTGATGGCCTGAGCTCTCCCGAGCTCCCTTCCGCAGGACCGGACCCGGTCGCCGCGCGCTGTGCGGTGACCGGGTCTTCCGCTTTCTGGGGTTCGGGGTTGACGGACGGTCCACGGTTCTGGTTAGGTTAGGCATGCCTAAGGGAGAGCGTTCCGGGTGGGCGGGCTTCGCGCGGATGGCCACTCACCCGGATCTTCTTCCAAGGGCGACGCGCGCGGTTCAACTGAATATCGGAAGGTGTCGCCGGTCGCGAGTCCAACGGGGTCTGCGGGGATCCTGCGCGACAGCGGCACCGGGGAAAGCACCGCCTTCGACCGGGCCCACGGCCGGTACCGTCCATCCCATGGCCTCGGGATGTACGCTCGCCACGCCGGTACCGGACACGTCGGTCCGGTCGAAGGTGCCCCAACTTCCATGACGCGTACGAAAGCCCGGCCCCGGCCGGGCTTTTCGCGTTCTCGGGGGCCGGCTCGTCCGGGAAACCCCCAGGGACCCTCGCCGCCCGGACCCCGGCCCTCAGGCCGCCGCGAGCACCCGGTTGAGCAGTTCACCGAGCCTGCTGGCCCGTTGCGTCACGATCTCCAGGGCGCGCCCCTCCACGAAGGGTTCGAGCACACCCCCCACGGCGTCGTTGCTGATGAGGGACAGCCCCAGCACCTCGGCGCCCATCTCCACGGCGGCGATCGTCTCCAGCGCGATCGATCGGCCCACCACGTCCGCACCCGCCTGCCGCAGTACCTTCAACTCGGCCGGGGTCTGCAGCTGCGGCCCCGTGGTGGCCACGTAGACGCCCTCGGCCAGCGACGCGTCGACGTCATGGGTGATCTGGCGCAGCCGCGCGCTGTAGGCCTCGCTCAGGTCCACGAAATCGGGACCCGCCAGCGGGGACTGCGAGGTCAGGTTGACGTGGTCGCGCAGGATGACCGGTTGGCCGGTCTGGTAGTCGGTGCGCAGGGAACCCGCTGAGCCGGTCAGTGCGGCGATCGGTGCGCCCGCGGCGATCCCGGTCCGCACGGCGTGTGTGGCCACCATCGGGCCGTGCCCCTCGTAGACGTGCACGCGCCCCATGAAGACTGCGACGCGTTTCTCGCCCACCCACATGCTGCGGACCTTGCCGCTGTGTCCTTCCGCGGTGGGCGCGACGAAACCGGGCAGCTCGGTCGTGTCGAACTCGATATCGGGTGTGCCGAGGGTGTCCGCCGCGCCCGCCCAACCGGAGCCCAGTACCACCAGGGCGTCGAAGCTGTCGGCCCCGGCTCGGGTCAGCAACTCCTTCGC
This sequence comes from Nocardiopsis oceani, assembly GCF_054777395.1. Lineage (NCBI taxonomy): Bacteria > Bacillati > Actinomycetota > Actinomycetes > Streptosporangiales > Nocardiopsidaceae > Nocardiopsis > Nocardiopsis oceani. The sequence continues at coordinate 141,126 of NZ_BAAHAR010000003.1, read as the reverse complement.
CGCGGAGTCCGCCAGCTTCTTGGCCTCGCCGGTCGTCTGGGGCGGCTGCTCTGATGCAATCACAAGTCGGATGCTACCGCTCTGTAATCAAATAGTTCCGGAACGCAACTCGGTGTGTCCAAAGGGCGGAATGTACGTGTCACCTTGGGTGACATCAGAGGCGTGCCCTCCGTGTTCTTCATCGCATTATCCGAGGTCATGCGCGGCTTCTGCAAGCGCCTGCACGTGCAACGGGTGTGCCCGTACCGGGGTGCCTGCGGATTTCCGTGGTTGACATGGCTGACAATGGAGGGAAGCGATAAAACCAGGTGGTGCCCTGCCATGCCCGAATATCGCCCCGGACCGGGAACGGGTGTGCGGCACTGCCCGCAGAGGGAGTGAAGCAGCGTGACGAAGGTCGTGATCATCGGTGGCGGGCCCGGGGGCTATGAGCCGGCGTTGGTCGCCGCGCAGCTCGGCGCGGACGTGACTGTGGTGGAGCGCGACGGTATCGGCGGCTCCTGCGTCCTGACCGACTGCGTTCCCTCCAAGAGCCTGATCGCCACGTCCACGCGCACCACGTACGTACGCGAGTCCGCCGACCTCGGCATCCACATCCCTGAGGCCGCCGAGGACCGGACGGCCGTCGAGGTCGACATCGACCAGGTCAACTCGCGGATCAAACGCCTCGCCCAGGCGCAGTCCGACGACACCCGCGCCCGCCTGATCAAGGAGGGTGTGGAGGTCGTCACCGGCGAGGCCCGTCTGGTCGACCCGCACATAGTCGCCGTCGGCGAACGCCGAATCCGCGCGGACGTCATCCTCATCGCCACCGGCGCCCACCCCCGTGAACTCCCCACGGCCGCGCCCGACGGCGAGCGCATCCTGACCTGGCGCCAGCTCTACGACCTGGAGGAACTCCCGGAGAAGCTGATCGTGGTCGGTTCCGGCGTCACCGGCGCCGAGTTCGCCAGCGCCTACCAGTCCCTGGGTTCGGACGTCACCCTCGTCTCCTCCCGCAAGCTGGTCATGCCCACGCAGGACTCCGACGCCGCCGAGGTGCTGCAGGACGTCTTCATGCGCCACGGCATGACCGTCCTCAGCCAGACCCGGGCCGAGTCGGTGGTGCGTACCGAGGACGGGGTCAGGGTCACGCTGTCGGACGGCCGCCAGGTCGAGGGCAGCCACTGCCTGATGACGGTCGGCATGATCCCCAACACCGAGGACCTGGGTCTGGAGGAGGCCGGGGTCCGGCTCGCGAAGGGCGGTTTCGTCGAGGTCGACCGCGTCTCGCGCACCACCGTCCCGGGTGTCTACGCCGCGGGTGACTGCACCGGCGTGAACATGCTGGCCTCCGTGGCTGCCATGCAGGGCCGCATCGCCATGTGGCACGCGCTCGGTGAGGCCGTGTCCCCGCTGCAGCTGTCCACCGTCGCCTCCACCGTGTTCACCCATCCCGAGCTGGCCGCCGTGGGTGCCAGCGAGGACGACGTGCGCAGCGGCCGCATCGACGGCCGGACGGTCACCCTGCCGCTGGGCACCAACCCGCGCGCCAAGATGAACGAGGTCAGGGACGGCTTCGTCAAGCTCATCTGCCGCCAGCACACGGGCATCGTCCTCGGCGGCGTCATCCTCGGCCCACGCGCCAGCGAACTCATCCTGGGCGTGTCCATCGCGGTCCAGCAGCGCCTGACCGTCGACGACATCGCGCACACCTTCTCGGTGTACCCGTCACTGTCCGGCAGCGTCACCGAGGCCGCACGCTCCCTCATGCTGGCCTCACCCGAGTAGTCGCACCCGCAGATACGCGGGGAAGACGTAAGGGCCCCGACGACGGGGCACACGAAAGGGCCCCGGGAACCAGCTCTGAACCAGTGCTGGATTCCCGGGGCCCTGCGTCTGCGGTGCGTGGACCGGCTCGACGGTGCGTGGCCCGGGGCCGACTAGAAGTCGAAGCCGCCGAAGTCCCCGAAGTCGCCTCCGCCGCCGAAGTCACCCCCGCCGTCGAAGTCGCCGCCGCCCATGTCGCCAGCGTCCTCGGCGCCGCCACCCATCATGCCGGCGCCCATCATGGACCCCATCATGGAGCCCATCATCATGCCGGTGAACATGCCCATCATCATGTTCATGCCGAAGTAGCCGCCAGCGTAGGGCGAGTACGCGGGACCGGCGTCGTAGTACGGGCGCCGCTCGCCGTCGACCTCGACCATGCGCACGTCCGGCTGGCCGCCGGTCCGCACGGCCTGGGCGCACACCGCGCACGCGGTGACCGAGCGGGGCGAACCGCCCGGCGGGGCCCAGGAGACGTCCTCGGTGGACGGACCGTGCTGCGGATTGAAGAAGCAGGGGCCGCGCCGCTCGGGCACCGGGTCGCCGTTCATCCGGGCCCGGGTGGCGGTCATGTAGTAGCGGCCGTCCTCCAGCGCGCCGGTCACCATCCTGATCTGCTCGGGCTCCTCGATGGTGTCCAGCAGGGCCTTGGCCTGGTCGTAGGAGTCCATGGCCCGCGAGTAGTCGTTGCGGGTCGCGTCGTCCACGGCGGACAGGTCGATCTCCAGGCGGGAGACGTCCTCGCCGAGCCGGACGACGTCCTCGGTTGCCATCTGCCGGATCTCGCTCATCTGCTTGGCCTTCTCGGCCTCGCGCTTCTTGCGTTGGTTGTAGACGTACCAGCCACCGGCACCGACGATCGCCACGAGGATCGCGAGCAGCACCAGACCGGAGCCGCCGCCACCTGCGGGGGCCTCGGACTCCTCGACCGCATCAGGTACCGCGACGAGGGTGTCGACGGCGTTGGCGCTGCCGTCCGTGTTCGTGGTTCCGGCGCTCTGGGCGGCCGACGCGATCGCGTCGGTGTTCTCCAGGTTCGGGGAGAGGACCTCGAAGGTCTGGCTGCCGGCGAAGACACCGTAGGCGCCGTCACCGACCTCGTCCATCACCGGGTCCATGACCATGTCCAGGCCGGCCTCGGAGCCCACGGCCCCGGACGGCAGGATCACGTAGTAGACGGGTGTGTCCGCACCGTCGGAGGCGGCTTCGAGCGCCCCTTCTTCGGCAGCACCGAACACGTCCTCATCGATAGACGGGTCAATGAAGACTCCGTCGTTCTCCAACTCCTCGACGATCTCCTGGGTGTCGGGTAGTTCGGCTTGCGTGTCTGTGTCGGCTGCGGCGGGCACCGCGGCGGCGGTCACCATCGCCGCCGCGATTCCGGCGGTCAGCACTGCGGGTGTTACCAAGCGGCGCAACATGTCGTTCCTCTCGCCTCCCTTAACCACAGGGACGAACAGGGGCCGTTCACAGTTCCCGAGGGGCGGGCACGTGTGTCCGTTGTCTCCCAAGGTCTGGGTAGGCCACCCTACTGGTCGGTTCGGTACGCCTAGGGCCCGCCGAAGGTGTTTCGGCGGGCCCGTGATGTGGCGTTATCGGAGGGTTAGCTTCTGGTCCCCGAACCAGCGGACTCCCGATCGCTGTCAGCGGCCCGGCCCGACCCCTCCTGGGGATCGGGGTCCCCCGTGGCGACGTCCTGTTCGGTGGCCGCATCCTCTGCGGAGGCGGTGTCGGGCTCGTCGAGCGGAACGAAGCCGGTGCCGCCGCGCGGGGCGTTGTACCGGGCCGTGTCGATGATGCCCTCGCGCTTGGCGACGATCGCCGGGACGAGCGCCTGGCCGGCGACGTTCACGGCGGTGCGGCCCATGTCCAGGATCGGGTCGACGGCCAGGAGCAGGCCCACGCCCTCCAGGGGCAGACCCAGCGTGGACAGGGTCAGGGTCAGCATGACGATGGCGCCGGTGGTGCCCGCGGTGGCGGCCGAGCCCAGGACGGAGACCGCGACGATCAGCAGGTAGTCGGTGATCGCCAGGTCGACGCCGAAGAACTGGGCGACGAAGATCGCCGAGATCGCGGGGTAGATCGCGGCGCAGCCGTCCATCTTGGTGGTCGCGCCGAACGGAACGGCGAAGGCCGAGTAGTGGCGCGGCACGCCCAGGTTCTGCTCGGTGACCCGCTGCGTGACGGGCAGCGTGCCCAGCGAGGAGCGGGAGACGAAGCCGAGCTGGACGGCGGGCCACACACCGCTGAAGTACTTGGCGGGGGAGAGCCCGTTGAGGCGGGCGACAACCGGGTAGACGACGAACAACACCAGCGCCAAGCCGATGTAGATCGTCAGGACGAACTGCCCGAGCGCGCCCATGGTGTCCCAGCCGTAGGCGTAGACGGCGTTGCCCAGCAGGCCGACGGTGCCGATCGGTGCCAGGCGGATGACCCACCAGAGGGCCTTGAGCACGACCTCCAGCGCGGAGGCGGCGAAGTTGATGAACGGCTCCGCGGGCTTGCCGACCTTCACCGCGGCGATGCCCAGCACCACGGCGATGACGATCAGCTGGAGCACGTTGAAGGACAGCGTGGTGCTGAGGTCGCCGTCGCCGTTCGCGGTGGTGGCCTCCAGCCCCAGGAAGTTGGCGGGGACCAGGCCTTCGACGAAGGCCAACCAGGAGGTCTCCCGGCCCACGTCCTCGGCGGTGGCCGGGTCGACACCGCTGTTGACGCCCGGGCGCATGGCCAGGCCCAGGGCGATGGCGATGGCCACCGACACCAGCGCGGTGACGGCGAACCAGAGCAGGGTCTGGCCGGCCAGCCGGGCGGCGTTGGAGACGTTGCGCAGATTGGCGATGGAGGAGATGACCGCCAAGACGATCAGCGGCGGCACGATCGTCTGCAGCAGCGAGACGAACGTCGAGCCGATGAGCTCCAAGGCGGTGGCGAGGCCGTTGGTGACCTCACCGGTCTCGGGGTCGGGCGGGCTGATCTGGAAGGCGACGAAACCCAGGATCAGGCCGACGAAGAGGGCCACGAACACCTGGGCGGCGAACGGAAAACGCAGCCTGCGCTTTCGAGCGGTGGTCTGCTCGGACACGGAAGGAGTCTCCAGAGGTGGGTGGCCGGGCGCACGCGTACGGCGTCGCGGATCGGCGCGGCGGGCCGCGGGTCCCGGCACAGGGGAAGCGGGCATCACCGAGAGAAGGTGACGAGGGAAGGGTGAGCGGCGCGCTGCCCGGCGTCGGCACGGGCGCGCAGTCTAGCTACACGCGTCGCTGTTGAAGCGGCACAGGTCGATGTGCCACCTTCGCGTCAGTCCCCAGATGTTCGTCACAGTCGAGAACAATAGCTCAGTTTCTTTACCGTTTCCATACAAAACCGGCACCCCTTCTTGGGCCCGCTCGTCAGAGCGCCCGACACGCTGGGACTTCCGCGTGATGGGCGCGATGAGGATCACTCTTGCGGGCAGGTCCCCGGAAGGGCGGGGGAGTCCCGGTTCGCTGATCGGGGAACACTCGCGGGTGTCCGGCGGAACGGGGTGGGACAATCCGTGGAAAGCACCGCTACGGGGTGACAGGGATAGCTACTGTCGGCGACGAGAACGACCCGGTGAACGGAGACGGCGCTATGCCTGTTCCCACGGTGTCCGATAACCGGGTCTCCGGTGACGTGGACCAGTGGTCGTTGAGCCAGCCGCCGCCTGACGGATACACCGCTGACGACCTCGACCGGTGCCCTTCGATATCGACATCAACCTGGCCGCCCTCGGTCGTTACTGAACACTTTGGGGCACCGCCGGCGGTCGGCGGTGCCCCAAGGTTAGGTGAGCTCGACGTTATGCGTCCTTGATGTCGCAGACCACCGCGCCGTTGGCCACGGTCTCTCCGGCGGCGACCTTCAGCCCGGTCACGGTTCCGCCCTTGTGGGCGCTCAGCGGCTGCTCCATCTTCATCGCCTCGATCACCACCACCGCGTCGCCCTCGGCGACCTGCTGCCCCTCGGCGGCCACGAGCTTGACCACGGTGCCCTGCATCGGGGAGACCAGGGAGTCCCCGCTGGTGGCGGCCGCGCCAGCACCCCCCTTGCGCGAAGAGCGCTTCTTCTTCGCGCCGCCGCTCCCGGCCCCGGCACCGGCGGCGGAAACACCCAGGGAGGCGGGCAGGACCACGTCGACGCGCTTGCCGCCGACCTCCACCGTCACGGTCTCGCGTTCGGTCTCCTCGGCGGTGCCCGCCTCACCGGACCAGGGCTCGATCCGGTTGTCGAACTCGCTCTCGATCCACCGCGTGTACACCCCGAAAGCCTGCACCGGATCGGCCGGGGCGAACGCGGGGTCGGTCACCACCGCCTGGTGGAAGGGGATCACCGTGGGCATACCGCCCACCGTGAACTCGGCCAGGGCCCGCTTGGAGCGAGCCAGTGCCTCGGCGCGGGTCCGACCGGTCACGATCAGCTTGGCGACCATGGAGTCGAAGGCCTGCGGCACGGTGAACCCGGCCTCGCAGCCGGTGTCCACCCGCACCCCCGGCCCGCCGGGAAGGACGAAGTCGGTGATGGTGCCCGGGGCGGGCATGAAGTTCCGGCCCGCGTCCTCGGCGTTGATCCGGAACTCGAAGGAGTGCCCTCGGATCTCGGGGTCGCCGTAGCCCAGCTCCTCGCCGTCGGCGATGCGCAGCATCTCCCGCACCAAGTCGATCCCCGTGACTTCCTCGGTCACCGGGTGCTCGACCTGCAGGCGGGTGTTGACCTCCAAGAAGGAGATGGTGCCGTCCACCCCGACCAGGAACTCACACGTGCCCGCGCCCACGTAGCCGGCCTCGGCCAGGATGGCCTTGGAGGAGGAGTACAGGCGCTCCACCTGGTCCGCGGACAGGAACGGGGCCGGGGCCTCCTCCACCAGCTTCTGGTGGCGCCGCTGGAGCGAGCAGTCGCGGGTGGAGACCACCACGACGTTGCCGTGGGAGTCGGCCAGGCACTGGGTCTCCACGTGCCGGGGCTTGTCCAGGTAGCGCTCTACGAAGCACTCGCCGCGACCGAACGCGGTCACGGCCTCGCGCACCGCGGACTCGTAGGCGTCGGTGACCTCCTCGAGGGAGTAGGCGACCTTGAGGCCGCGCCCGCCGCCGCCGAAGGCCGCCTTGATCGCGATCGGCAGCCCGTGCTCCTGGGCGAAGGCCACGACCTCCTCGGCCGACCCGACGGGGTCGGGGGTGCCGGCCACAAGCGGGGCGCCGACCTTCTGGGCGATGTGGCGGGCCTGAACCTTGTCGCCCAGCGCGTTGATCGCGGCCGGGGGCGGACCGATCCAGGTCAGTCCGGCGTCGGTGACCGCTTGGGCGAAGTCGGCGTTCTCGGCCAGGAACCCGTAGCCGGGGTGGACCGCGTCGGCACCGGAGCGGGCGGCGATGTCCAGGAGCTTGCCGATGTCCAGGTAGGAGTCGGCCGGTGTGGCGCCGCCGAGGCCGTGGGCCTCGTCGGCGATCTTGACGTGCAGGGCGTCCAGGTCGGATTCGGCGTAGACGGCGACGCTGGCGATACCGGCGTCGCGACAGGCGCGGGCGATGCGCACGGCGATCTCGCCGCGGTTGGCGATCAGAACTTTACGCACGGTGGAAAACCTCCAGCTGGGGCGCGGAGCGGATCACGCGCCGACCGCTCAACGAAGAGTCTAGAAAACGGGAGAGCACGGAGGGGTCACCTCGTGCTCAGGCGCCAGGCACCGGGGCCGGGACGCAGGGGAGCGCGCAGGCCGCGTGAACGGTCCCGCCAGCCGGAGGTGTTCCGCCGCGGCTCAGGCGCCTCGGCGGCGGCACGGGCGGCCGCCGCACGGGCGCTGAGCACGGCGGTGAGCACCGCGAGCTCCTCCTCAGTGGGCTCGCCGCGGACCACGACCAGGTGCGGTGGGTTCGTCGGCGCGGTCACAGCGGGATGTTCCCGTGCTTCTTGGGCGGCAGCTGCTTGCGCTTGTTGCGCAGTGCCTTCAGCGCCTTGGTCACCTGGACCCTGGTCTCGGAGGGCATGATCACCCCGTCCACGTAGCCGCGCTCGGCCGCCGAGTAGGGGTTCAGCAGGGTGTCCTCGTACTCGCGGACGAGGCGGGCGCGCTCGGCCTCGACGTCGTCGGCCTTGGCGAGGGTCCGCCGGTGCAGGACGTTGACCGCGCCCTGCGCCCCCATGACCGCGATCTGCGCGGTGGGCCAGGCCAGGTTGATGTCGGCGCCGAGGTGCTTGGAACCCATCACGTCGTAGGCACCGCCGAAGGCCTTGCGGGTGATCACGGTGATCAGGGGCACCGTGGCCTCGGCGTACGCGTACAGGAGCTTGGCGCCCCTGCGGATGATGCCGTCCCACTCCTGGTCGGTTCCGGGAAGGAAACCGGGCACGTCCACGAAGGTCAGCACGGGGATGTTGAAGGCGTCGCAGGTGCGCACGAACCGCGCTGCCTTCTCGGAGGCGTCGATGTCCAGGCAACCGGCCAGGCTCATCGGCTGGTTGGCGACGACTCCCACGGACTGGCCGGACACCCGGCCGTAACCCACCACCATGTTGGTGGCGTACTGGGAGTGCACCTCGAGGAAGTCACCGTCGTCGAGGACCGAACCGATGACCGTCTTCATGTCGTAGGGCTGGTTGGCGGAGTCCGGGATGAAGGTGTCGAGGGCCAGGTCGGCGTCGGTGGTCTCCTCACCCGGTTCCTCCTCGGGGGCCAGGTGCGGGGCCTCCTCGAGGTTGTTGTCGGGCAGGTGCGACAGCAGGGACTGGACGTACTCGATCGCGTCCTGCTCGTCGGCGCCCTGGTAGTGGGCCACCCCCGACTTGGTGGCATGCGTGTTGGCGCCGCCCAGCTCCTCCATGGAGACGTCCTCACCGGTGACCGTCTTGATGACGTCGGGCCCGGTGATGAACATCTGCGAGGTCTCGTCGACCATCACGATGAAGTCGGTGAGGGCGGGGGAATAGACGTGCCCGCCGGCGGTGGCACCCATGATCAGGGAGATCTGCGGGATCACCCCCGAGGCGTGGGTGTTGCGCTTGAAGATCTCCGCGTACAGGCCGAGCGCGACCACACCCTCCTGGATGCGTGCGCCGGCGCCCTCGTTGATGCCCACGACGGGGCACCCGTTCTGGAGGGCGTGGTCGAGGACCTTACAGATCTTCTCACCGTAGACCTCGCCGAGTGACCCACCGAAGACGGTGAAGTCCTGGCTGAACACGGCGATGGGGCGGCCGTCGACGGTTCCGTGGCCGGTCACGACGCCGTCCCCGTAGGGACGGGTGGCTTCCAACCCGAAGCTGGTCGAGCGGTGCCGGGCCAGCGAGTCGAACTCGACGAACGAGCCCGGATCGAGCAGCGCGTCGATCCTCTCGCGGGCGGTCATCTTGCCTTTGGCGTGCTGTTTCTCCACAGCTCGCGCGGACCCGGCGTGGACGGCTTCGTACCTGCGTCGCTGCAGATCGGCGAGCTTTCCCGCGGTCGTGTGGATGTCGATCTCAGACGAGGACAGCGGTTCAGGGGCTTCTGTGGCCATAACTGGTCAGGTTAGCTTCGAGGGTCTTGGAGCCCGGCACTTGGCCCTCGGTTACCGGTCGGCGCGTGTCGCCCGCCAGGGGGCCGGGCCTCGGGGGCGCCGGGGTGCAAAAGGCACTCCGAGTATCCGGAAAAGCGTGAGCCGCTGTGAATTCGACCCGATCCGGAACAATTGTTAACGCTGCGGCAAAGACGATCGAATCCAACCCCGAGTACGCGTCGCCGGAGGTGAACTCGGTAGGGTCGACCCCATGACAGCGGTAAGCGCAGAAAGAGACAGTGCCCGGCAGGAAGTTCCTGAACAGCTCCGGAATGACGTCAAACTGCTCGGCGAGATGCTCGGAACGGTCCTCGCCGAAAGCGGCGGCGAGGGTCTGCTCGCCGATGTCGAGAAACTCCGCCACGCGGTGATCGGGGCCCGGGGCGGCTCGGTCACCACCGACGAGATCACCGGGCTCGTCGGCGCCTGGCCCCTGGAACGCGCCAAGCAGGTGGCCCGCGCCTTCACGGTCTACTTTCACCTCGCCAACCTGGCCGAGGAGCACCAGCGCATGCGCGCCCTCCGCGAGCGCGACGACGCGGCGAACCCGTCCAGCGAGTCCCTCGCCGCCGCGGTGCGCGCCGTCCGCGAGACCGGCGGCGGGGAGGAGCGCCTCCGCGAACTGGTCGAGGGCATGGAGTTCCACCCGGTGCTCACCGCCCACCCGACCGAGGCACGGCGGCGCGCCGTGTCCACCTCGATCCTGCGGATCAGCTCCCAGCTCGACGCCTGGCACTCCGCGCACGAGGGCAGCAGTGCGGCGGCCGAGGCGCACCGGCGCCTCATCGAGGAGATCGACCTGCTCTGGCGCACCTCGCAGCTGCGCTACACCAAGCTGGACCCGCTCGACGAGGTCCGCACCGCACTCGCCGCCTTCGACGAGACGATCTTCGACACCATCCCGAAGGTCTACCGGACGCTCGACGCCGCCATCGACCCTGAGGGAACCGGCACCCGCGCTCCGAGCGCCAAGCCCTTCGTCCGCTACGGCAGCTGGATCGGCGGCGACCGCGACGGCAACCCCTTCGTCACCCACGAGGTGACCCGCGAGGCGGTGACCATCCAGTCCGAGCACGTGCTCCGCGGCCTGGAGGCCGCCTGCGGACGGCTCGCACGCAACCTCACCACCTACTCCAACCTCACCCCGGCCGGCTCCGCGCTGCTGGACACCATCTCCGAGGCCAAGGCCGGACACCCCGCGCTGATGGGCGAGATCACCAAGCGGTCACCCAACGAGCCGCACCGCCAGCTCCTGCTGCTGGCCGCCGCCCGGCTCCGCGCGACCCGTGAGCGCGACGCCGACCTCGCCTACCCCGCCGCCGAGGACTTCCTCGCCGACCTGAGGCTCGTCCAGGGGTCGCTGGCCGCGGCCGGGGCCAACCGCCAGGCCTACGGCGAACTCCAGCACCTGGTCTGGCAGGCCGAGACCTTCGGCTTCCACCTGGCCGAGCTGGAGATCCGCCAGCACAGCGAGGTCCACGCCGCCGCGCTCGCCGAACTGGAGGCCGGCGGTGCGCGCTCGGAGCGCACCGAGGAGGTCCTCAACACCCTGCGCACCGTTTCCTGGATCCAAGAGCGCTTCGGGGTGGAGGCCTGCCGCCGCTACATCGTCAGCTTCACCCGTTCGGCCGACGACATCGAGGCCGTGTACAAGCTGGCCACGTACGCCCTGCCGCCCAAGCGGGTGCCCGTCCTGGACGTCATCCCGCTCTTCGAGACCGGCGCCGACTTGGAGGCCTCACCCCGGGTGCTGGCCGGGATGCTCGACCTGCCCCCGGTCCGCCAGCGCCTGGCCGACAACGACCGCCGCGTGGAGGTCATGCTCGGCTACAGCGACTCAGCCAAGGACGTGGGGCCGGTGAGCGCCACCCTGCGCCTGTACGACGCCCAGGCCCGGCTGTCCCAGTGGGCCGGCGAGAACGACGTGCGGCTCACGCTCTTCCACGGCCGCGGCGGTTCCCTGGGGCGGGGCGGCGGCCCGGCCAGCCGGGCCCTGCTGGCCCAGGCCCCGGGCTCGGTCGGCGGCCGCTTCAAGGTCACCGAGCAGGGCGAGGTCATCTTCGCCCGCTACGGCCAGTCCGCGATCGCGCAGCGCCACATCGAGCAGGTCGGCCATGCCGTCCTGATGGCCTCCACCGACACCGTCCAAGAGCGCGAACGCACCGCGGCCGAGCGCTACCGGCCCTACGCCGACACCGTCGCCGCCGCGGCCCAGGAGGCCTACCTCGGCCTCATCAACACCGAGGGCTTCGCCGGATGGTTCTCGCAGGTCAGCCCGTTGGAGGAACTCGGAGAGCTCCGTCTGGGCTCCCGCCCGTCCCGCAGGAGTGCCGCCAAGGGCCTCGGCGACCTCCGGGCGATCCCGTGGGTGTTCGCTTGGACGCAGACCCGCGTGAACCTGCCCGGCTGGTTCGGGCTCGGCACCGGCCTGGCCGCGGTCGGCGACCTGCCCACCCTGCAGGCCGCCTACCGCGAGTGGCCGCTCTTCGCGTCGCTGCTGGACAACGCGGAGATGAGCCTGGCCAAAACCGACCGCACCATCGCCGAGCGCTACCTGGCCCTCGGTGACCGCCCTGAGCTCACCGAGACGGTCCTGCGGGAGTACGACCTGACCCGGGACCTGGTTCTGAAGGTGACCGGGCACAGCCGCCTGCTGGAGAACCGCGCTATCCTGTCGCGCGCCGTGGACCTGCGCAACCCGTACGTGGACGCGCTGAGCCACCTCCAGCTCCGCGCGCTGGAGGCCCTGCGCGGCGAGGAGTCGGAGGCCCTGTCCGAGCAGGACCAGCAGCACCTGGAGCGCCTGCTCCTGCTGGCCGTCAACGGGGTGGCCGCCGGCCTGCAGAACACCGGCTGACCCGCCCGTGCCGCATCACCCGGGCCCCGCACCTGTGCCATGGTGCGGGGCCCGCCGTGGTCCTCGGCTACACCGGGAACTCACTCGTGTCGAGAGTCAGATCGAACGGCTCGGGCAGGTGGACCTCGTCACCGAACGGCACTTTGTGGGTGCGCGTGTACCGACCCCTTTCCGGAGCCGAGAACAGGGTGACTTCGCCCTTGTCGCTGTCCGGATCCCAGCGGTCCACCAACAGGTACAGGGGAACGCCAGCGTGCGCATAACCCCGAAGCTTCGGTTTGCGATCATTGCGCGCTGTGCTCTTGGAGGTCACTTCGACGAGGAGAAGCGCGTCATCGGCCGGGTGGTCGGAACTCCGCATCATGATGGAACCGGGCAGGACCACCAGATCCGGGATGTACAGGCTGCTGCGCAGCGGCACCCGGACGTCGATGTTCTGGTGTACCTCGGCCTCGCTGACAGCGCTGCCGTCACGCAGCGTCTCCTTGATGATCCACTTGTTGATCAAGGCGATGATGCGTGCGTGCTCGTCCTTGGGGGGAGTCATGATGCTGATCGCGCCTTCGATGATCTCGGCCCGCCAACCTTCGGGCAGGTCCAGCTCTTCCCAAGCGCGCAACACGACTTCCCAGTAGGACGGCATACCGATGTCGGTTTCCGATCCCGCCTCCGCGATAGTCATAGGCCGCGTCACCTCCGGTAGCTGAAAGTAGCGGTGCACGATCACCGATGTGGTGGTTTTAGCGTAACCGGTGCCCTGAGCGTCCACACGGGTTTCCACAGCGGTTTTCCGGGCTGCTGTAATGGACCCATGACCAGCGAACCCTTCTCCGAAATCCCTCCTCTGGGCCGGGCCGCGATCGAGGCCGCCGCCGTGCGGCCGGGCGGGCTCTGGCGGAGCGTGGAAGTGGTGCCCGAGGCCGGGTCCACCAACACCGACCTGGTCGCCCGGTCCAAGGACGGGGCGCCTGAGGGGACCGTGCTGGCCACCGAGCACCAGACCGCGGGCAAGGGAAGGCTGGGGCGCGGGTTCACCACGCCGGCACGGGTCGCCCTGACCTTCTCCGTGCTGCTGCGGCCCGCGGTGCCGATCACCCGTCTCGGGTGGCTGTCCGCGCTCATGGGGGTGTCCGCCGTAGCCGCCGTGCACGGGGTGACCGGGCTCAAGGCGACGCTGAAGTGGCCCAACGACGTGCTCGTCCCCTCAGAGCGGGGGGACGGCAAGCTCGCCGGGATCCTCGCCGAGGCCGACTTCACCGACGCCGAGCGGCCAGGCATCGTGGTGGGGATGGGGCTCAACGTCTCTCAGGAGCGCGCGGACCTCCCCGTGGAGTCCGCGACCTCCCTACGCGCCGAGGGCGCGCCCGGCGTCGACCGGGACGCCCTGCTCAGCGCCGTCCTCACCGGGTTCGAGGAGCGCTACACCGCCTGGACCCGAGCGGACGGCGACGCCGAGGCCAGCGGTCTGGCTTCCGAGTACCGGGACACGTGCGTCACGATCGGGCGCCGCGTCCGCGTACACCTGCCCGACGACCGGGTACTTGAGGGCACCGCGACCGGCGTCGACGCCGAGGCGCGGCTGGTGGTGGCCGGCCCGGAGGGGGACCGGCCGCTCAGCGCCGGCGACGTCGTGCACGTCCGCCCCGGGGACTGAGTCCGGGGCCGAGCCAGCACGCGTCGGCCCTTCGGTGCCGGAGTCGGCCGTCCACAAGGGAATTCCCGCCTCTCCCGTGCGGGGGAGGCTTGTGCCATCATCACCGTTATGGCTATCGCGGACCGTTATCTCTCCGACGACGAGGAACTCGTCTACGTCGCACGGCAGCACTGGACCCTCCTCGCGGGCGAGTTCGTGGCACTGCTCCTGATCATCGGGGTGGTGGGCACGGCGCTCTTCTTCATGCCCTGGAACGAGGAGTGGAGCATGATCGCCGCGGGCATCGTGGTGGCCGTGGGGGCCGTCGCCGCCCTGGCCTTCTGGCTCGTCCCCATGCTGAAGTGGTCGACCACGGTCTACATCCTCACCAACCGGCGGCTGATGATCCGGGAGGGGATCATTTCCAAGCAGGGGCGCGATATGCCATTGACCAGGGTCAACGACGTTTCCTTCAACATCTCGCTCTGGGAACGGATCATGCGGTACGGAACGTTGTCCATTAAGTCGGCGTCCGAGCAGGAGAGCATGCTCCTCCAGCGGGTGCCGAGACCCCAGTGGTTCCAGTCGGAGATCTACCGCCAGGTCAACGCGGCCCAGCGGCGGGAGTTCCCTCCGGGGCCACAGGGCTGACCAGCCGCTCAGCGACCGTGCGCTGCCTCCGTCCCCACAGGGCTCGGGCGTAAGCTGAAGTGGAAACGGCACCCTGCTCGCGTGCCGGTGACAAAGTGATTGATCCCCGCCCCGGCGGGGAAGGTCCCGTGAAAGAGAACGTATGCCGTCGCGTCCTGACCCGAAAGCGATCGAGTCCGTCCTGCTCGGTGGTGAGGCGGTCTACACCAGGGAACAGGCGGTCGAGCTCGCCGGAGCCGATCCTGAGCTGGCCGGTCGCGTCTGGCGCGCCCTGGGTTTCCCGACCCTCGGTGACGACTCGGTCATCTTCGCCGAGAGTGATGTCGAGGCCCTGCGCATCACCAACTCCCTGCTGCAGGAGGGCATCCTCGACGAGGAGGGCGTGGTCCGCTTCGCCCGCGCCATGGGGCAGACCATGGCCCGCCTGGCCGACTGGCAGACCAGCATCCTCAGCACCCTCATCTTCCAGGAGGGCAACGGCGAGGCCGGGGCGAACCCGCTGATGAACCAGGTCAAGGAAATCCTGCCGGACGTGGAGCGCCTGCTGCTGCACATCTGGCGCCGCCAGTTGGCGGCCTCCACCTCGCGCACCCTCGCCGTCATGTCCAGCGGCAACGACATCGTGCCGAACTACTATCCGCTGATCGTGGGCTTCGCCGACCTGGTCTCCTTCACGACCCTCAGCCGGGAGCTCGACGAGGTCGAACTCGCCGATGTCGTGGAGGGCTTCGAGGCAACGGCCGCCGACATCGTCGCCTCCGGCGGCGGACGGGTGGTGAAGACTCTCGGTGACGAGGTGCTCTACGTCGCGGACTCGCCCCTGCAGGCCGCCGACATCGCCCTGCGACTCGCCGACGGCGTCAGAACGCACGTGGAGGTGCCCGACGTCCGCGTGGGTGTGGCCTACGGGCCGGTGCTCACCCTGCACGGAGACGTCTTCGGCACCACGGTCAACCGATCCAGCCGCCTCACCTCGTTCGCCCGGCCCGGCACGGTGCTCGTCGACGACGGGCTCGCCGAGAGCCTGACCGAAGAGGAAGGACTCCAGGTGGTGAAGGTCCGCGCCCGGCACGCACACGGCCTCGGCCTCATCCAGCCCTACGCGCTGCGCCGCGACTTCGACGCGGGCAGCCCGTGAAACCCGGCGCCCGAACCCGGGTGGCCGACCCCGAACCGACCCGCATCCGACAAACTCCCCAACCCGAGATCTGACACTCCCCCGAACGGCGCCGATCCGCGTGTGCGCGCTGCTTCGGTCGGGATAAGCTCAGAACTCCTGCCCCGTGAGACGTCAGGTGGTGAGCCTGTGAGTTCCCTTTCCCCCGTCCAGCGGCTACGCACCTCGGGAATCTTCAGCCTTGAGGGTGCCGAGTCCGAAGTCGAGAACAACGTGTGGATCGTCGGCAACGACGACAGCGCGGTGGTCATCGATGCCGCCCACGACCACGAGCGCATCGCCCGTGGCCTGGGGGACCGCGAGCTTATGGCGATCGTGTGCACCCACGGGCACAGCGACCACGTCAACGCGGCGGTGGCGTTGGCGGACCTCACGGACTGCCCGATCCTTCTGCACCCCGACGACGCGGAGCTGTGGCAGCACGTCTACCCCTACCGGGAGCCCGACGCCCCGTTGCTGCACGGTGAGGTGCTGCGTGCCGGGGACGTGGAGCTGAACGTCCTGCACACCCCCGGTCACACCCCGGGAGGGGTCTCCCTGCACGCCCCGGATCTGGGGGTGGTCTTCAGCGGGGACACCCTCTTCCCCGACGGCCCCGGGGCCACCGGTCAGCACGCGTCGGATTTCCCGACGATCATCGCTTCCATCCGGGACCAGCTCGCCACTCTGCCGGGCGACACCGTCGTGCACCCCGGCCACGGCGATTCCACCACGGTTGCGGAAGCCGCCGCACAGATCGACAAGTGGGCCAGCCGCGGCTTCTGAGCCGGGGCCGGGCCGCGCGTGGTCCCGAGAAGGGCAGGGATGGGGAAGCCGGTCCACGGGGCGATCCCCGGGGTGCTCCGTGGCGGTCAGGTCCGTAGCTCGAAACCGGCCGCCGCCTTCACCAGTCCGTTCACCTGGACCTCCACCAGGTGCTCACCCGGGTAGTAGGAGCGGGTGCTGATCGGGCGCACCGGGTGCTTCTTCGTCAGCGTCCGGCGCTCACCGCCGCACAGTTCGACCCGGGTCCACTTGAAGACCTTGGGCCCGCGGCTCCCGTTCGCGCGTACGTGGTGCACTACGTAGTCGACGATCACGGTGTGTGGCCGCCCGTCGGTGTTGACCAGGTCCACCCGGAGCAGCAGGTAGCCGCCGAGGTCGAGCACCTGCGGGGACAGCGTCAGCCCGTCCGCCAGCACGTGCGCCCCGCCGGTGGCGCCCACCAAGGCCAATGCCCGCTGATCGCCCTGTTTCACGAGAGTGCGCAGGGCGTGCCGGACCGTCCACGCGGTCTCCGGGGTCGGACTCTCTCGGGTCCACCGCTCGACCAGGTCGAGGACGAGGCCGGGGTGCTCGCGGGAGATGTCGTTGAGGTTGTTGGCGACCGAGGTGCGGACGTACTTGCTCGGATCGCTGCGCAGGAGCTCCAGTACCTCGAGCACCGGGGCCGGGTCGGTGACGAAGCCCGGCAGTCTGGCCGCCCAGGGCAGCCGGGGGCGGATGCCCTCGCTGGCGAACCGGCGCACGTTCGGATCGGGGTCGACGGCACATGCACGGATCAGCGCCATGGTGGGTTCGTAGTGGTGCTGGACGTAGGGGCGGACCGCGAACTCGCTCGTGTGTCGCTTGGTGATCTCCACCAGCGCGGGCAGTGACGCCTCCGGGTGGTCCAGCCCGAACTCCTCCACGAAGCGGGCCACCGCCATCAGGTGGAAGCCGTCGTTGAACATGCCCTCGTCCTCGCCCAGCTCCGAGGTGGAGGCCAGGGCTTCGACGAGCACGCCGACAGCGTCCGGGTAGTGCGAGGGGAGCCGGTCGCGCAGGCCCTCGGCCATCACCATGACCCGGTCCTTGAGTTCCAGCGGGCCGACCCGTCCGTCGACCTCCGAGGCGTATCCGTCCGCGTCGAAACCCGGATGCACCCGCTGGATCGACGCACCGAGCACCCGGGCGGCCGCGCCGTCGAAGTGGTTCTTGAGGCTGTACTCCCCAGCCATGACACGTCCCTCGTACCCGCCCCGATCCGGTCGTTGCCCCGTCGGCCGGGGCTCGGGGAAGGGCGGCTCCGGCGCCGGGACGGTCAAGCTATCCCGGTGCCGGGCCGAAGTCGAGAACAGCGCGAAAGGGTACGAAAACGCTGCGGGAAACCGGAAACGGGCCCTTCCCGGGCCTTGGTGGAGAAAAGGCGGCGGGGCGCTGCCCCGCCGCCTTCGCGCTGCGGACCGGTTCGGTACACGCGCCGGATCACGTCCCGTAGCGGCCCGCTTCAGTGCCGGGTGCGGGTCACTCCTCGTCCGCCGGTCGGCGGGTGTTCGGTGCGATCGGGGTGTCCTTCGGGCGGACGCCGATCGTGGACCCCAGCCACACCAACGGGTCGTACTTCCGGTCCACCACCCGCTCCTTGAGGGGGATCAGCGCGTTGTCGGTGATCCTGATCCCCTCGGGGCACACCTCCGTGCAGCACTTGGTGATGTTGCAGTAGCCCATCCCGAACTCGTCCTGGGCGATCTTGCGCCGGTCGGCGGTGTCCTCGGGGTGCATCTCCAGCTCAGTGACCCGCATGAGGTACCGGGGGCCGGAGAAGTGCTCTTTGTTCTCCTCGTGGTCCCGGATCACGTGGCACACGTTGTTGCACAGGAAGCACTCGATGCACTTGCGGAACTCCTGTGAGCGCTCCACGTCCACCTGCTTCATCCGGAAGTCGCCCGGTGACAAGTTCGGGTCCGGGGTGAACGAAGGGATCTCCCGCGCCTTCTCGTAGTTGTACGACACGTCGCACACCAGGTCCCGGATGACCGGGAAGGTCTGCATCGGCGTCACGGTGATGACCTCGTCGTCCTCGAACACGCTCATCCGAGTCATGCACGACAGGCGCGGTTGACCGTTGATCTCCACCGAGCACGAGCCGCACTTGCCCGCCTTGCAGTTCCACCGGACCGCCATGTCGGGGGTCTGGGTGGCCTGAAGGCGGTGCAGTACGTCCAGCACGACCTCGCCCTCGTTCACCTCCACCCGGTACTCGGTCAGTTCGCCCTCGTCCGATCCGCGCCATACCCGGAACGTCCGCTCGCTCATGACGTTTCCTCCTCGGTCGTGTCCGCCGCCCCTCCGGTGCCCCGGGCATCGGGCAGCTCCTCCTCGGTCAGGTACTTGGCCAGCTCGTCCCGGTCGAACAGGGAGAGCAGCGTGGCCGGGATGTCCGCGACCGGTCGCCGGGTCAGCTCCACCCGGCCGTCGACGGCCCGCGCGGCCAGGTTCACCCGGCGCCACTCGGCCGACATCTCCGGGAAGTCGTCGCGGGTGTGGCCGCCGCGCGACTCGGTGCGCTCCAGGGCGGCACGGGTGACCGCCTCGGACACCAGGAGCATGTTCGGCAGGGCCAGCGCGAGGTGCCATCCGGGGTTGTACACCCGGTCCCCGGGCGCGCTGAGCACCTCCACCCGCCCTGCCAGCCCGGCCAGCCGCTCCAGGGCCTTCTCCATCTCGGGGCCCTTGCGGATGATGCCCACCAGGTCGTTCATGGCCTCCTGGAGTTCGGTATGGAGGGTGTACGGGTTCTCCCCGTTGCCCTGTTTGAGCGGCGCCAGCGAGGCGTCGACCTCCTGCGCCGCGGCACGGTCCAGGACGCCCTCCGGGGCGGCCTCGCCGCTCAGCCCGTCCACGTAGTCCGCGGCGCCCAGCCCGGCCCGGCGCCCGAACACCAGCAGGTCGGACAGCGAATTGCCGCCCAGACGGTTGGACCCGTGCATCCCACCCGCGACCTCCCCGGCGGCGAACAGCCCCGGAACGTCCGACGCAGCGGTATCGGCGTCCACCCGGACCCCGCCCATCACGTAGTGGCAGGTCGGGCCGACCTCCATGGGTTCCGCGGTGATGTCCACGTCCGCCAGCTCCTTGAACTGGTGGTGCATCGACGGCAGCCGCCGCTCGATCTCCTCCGCGGGCAGCCGCGATGACACGTCCAGGAACACGCCCCCGTGCGGGGACCCCCGGCCCTCTTTGACCTCGTTGTTGATCGCTCGGGCCACCTCGTCTCGCGGCAGCAGTTCAGGGGGCCTGCGGTGGTTGCCGGGGTCCTTGTACCAGCCGTCCGCCTCGTCCTCGGTCTCCGCGTACTGGGACCGGAAGACATCGGGCACGTAGCCGAACATGAACCGTTCGCCCTCGGAGTTGCGCAGCACACCGCCGTCACCGCGCACGGACTCGGTGACGAGAATGCCCTTCACCGAAGGCGGCCAGACCATCCCGGTCGGGTGGAACTGGACGAACTCCATGTTGATGAGCGAGGCTCCGGCACGGAGTGCCAGGGCGTGACCGTCTCCGGTGTACTCCCAGGAGTTGGAGGTGGTCTGGAAGGCCTTGCCGATACCGCCGGTGGCGAGGATGACGGTCGGTGCTTCGAACAGTACGAAACCGCCGTCCACCCGCCGGTAGCCAAAGGCGCCCAGGATCCTCCCCTCGCCGTTCGGGTCCCGGATCAGGCTGGTCACGGCGGTCTCCGCGAACACCCTGAGCCGGGCGTCGAGGTCGCCGTACTCGGCCGCGTCGGCCTGCTGGAGCGCCACGATCCGCTGTTGCAGCGTGCGGATCATCTCCAGCCCGGTGCGGTCGCCCACGTGTGCGAGCCTCGGGTACTCGTGTCCGCCGAAGTTGCGCTGGCTGATCCGTCCGTCACCGGTGCGGTCGAACAGCGCGCCCCAGTACTCGAGTTCGAGGATGCGCTCGGGCGCCTCCTGGGCGTGGAGTTCCGCCATACGCGGGTCGTTGAGGAACTTGCCGCCGCGGATGGTGTCCCGGAAGTGCACGTTCCAGGTGTCGTCGGCGTTGGTGTTTCCCAGGGCGGCCGCGGCACCGCCCTCGGCCATGACCGTGTGCGCTTTGCCGAAGAGGGACTTGGAGATGATCGCGGTGCGCTTGCCCTGCTCTCGGGCGGCGATGGCGGCGCGCAGTCCGGCGCCGCCCGCTCCGATCACCACGACGTCGTAGCTGTATCGGGTGATCTCGGGCTCTGCTGTGGGGGGCATGTGCGTGTTTCTTCCTTCCCCGGTGCTCAGTTGAGGATGCGCAGGTCGGTGATGGTGCCACTGGCGACCAGGGCGACGTAGGCGTCGGTGGCCATGAGCGACCCGATGCTGAGCCAGCCGTACAGCATGTGTCGGCTGTTCAGCGAGGAGATCCGGGTCCAGAACCAGTACCGGACGGGGTTGCGGCTGAAGCTGCTCAGCCGACCGCCCATGATGTGCCGGCACGAGTGGCAGCCGAACGTGTAGGCCCACAGCAGAAGCACGTTGACGAGCATGATCAGGTTGCCGACCCCGATACCGAAGCCGCCGTCCGTGCCGTGGAAGAAGGGGACGATCATGTCCCACGTGTTGATCCCGACGATGATGCACACCGCGTAGAAGAAGTAGCGGTGGCCGTTCTGGGGGAGCATGAGCGGCCGGGTCTCACCGGTGTAGCTGCGGTGCGGTTCGCGTACCGCGCACGCGGTGGGCGCCTGCCAGATCGAGCGGTAGTAGGCCTTGCGGTAGTAGTAGCAGGTCACGCGGAACAGCAGCAGGATCGGCAGGCTGATCAGGGCGTACGGGAGAAAGGGTGGGAACTCCACAGGCAGCCGGCCGAAGAGCGAGGCGTCTTCGACGCACTGCTGGGCGAGGCAAGGGGAGTAGAAGGGGGTCAGGTAGTGGTGTTCCTGGACCCAGTAGTGGTCCTGTTGGAACACCCGGACCGCCCCGTAGACAAGAAAGGTGGCCAGGCCCAGGGTTGTCAGGGCCGGGCCCAGCCACCATCGGTCGGTGCGGAGTGTCCGCTGGCGGATGCGCGCCCGGCCGCTGCCTTGGCGCGCGCTTCGAGTCGTGGTCACCGTGGTCTCCACCTCCTGTGGCGAGCGACCTGGCCGTGGGGCGGGGAACGGCTCCACGCCTCCGGTGGCCGTGACCGCTCCCCGGGGTTCTGGATGGCTGCGGGCGAAGCAGTAGCGAACCGGTCTGTTACGCAACGCTAAGCCGCTGTGATCACGGTCACGTCCCGGAGCCTGGGAAACCCCTGGGAAAAGTGTGTGACATGCGCCACTGTTCATCCGGATTATGTGGGCTTCTGTAGTCGCGTGTGAAGATAAATCACCTTTGCCCTTTTTGTTGCCTGAGGTGTCTGTGTTAATAGAGAAGCCCCAGTTGTCCGAAGCTGTATCGGCGGGCCAAAGGTCGGCTTCACCGGAGAGCGAGGGCGTGTGGGCCCTCCAGGTGTTCCTCCGGTACCCGGACACCCAGGCGGGCCAGGCGGCGCAGGTGGGTCTCGTGGCTGAACCACTCGTGCAGGACCTCGTGTCCGCGCTTCACCTGCTGCGCGTACCGCTCGCCGTCCGTCATCAGCGCCTCGACCTCGCCCGGAACGCCTTCCGGGGTCGTGTAGACAGCTGCATCGCCGAAGACGGGCGCGAAGGAGTGCGGCAACAGGGTCGGCAGCCCGACGGCGATGGCCTCCAGCGGTGCTCGGCCGAAGGGCTCCAAGTACCCCTCCCCGGTGAAGTACACGTACACGTCCAGGCCGTGCAGGAAGTCGCGCACGTCCATCGCGTCGAAGGGGCGCGCGGTCCAGTGGTCGGGCAGGGACCCCATGGTCCGCTCCGCGTGTGAGGCCCCGCCCAGCACGTGGGTCTCCCATCCGGGCAGCAACGGGTGGACCATGGCCAGGGTTGCCGGATCCCCCGGCCACTTGTCTCGATGGTCACGGGAGTGGCGCCCGAGCAGGACCCTCCCGTCCGGAGTGCGGGGCCCCGCACGGCGCCAGGAGTCCAGGTCGATGATGTTGGTCCAGTCGTCCGCGGCCAGCGGGATCCCCGCCATCTCCTCGGCGTGGTGCCGGACCATAGCCTCGCGTACCCGCGGGCTGATCGGGTGCCAGCTGTGCTCGCCGAGCAGGCTCGTGAACCCGTCCGCGCAACGCCCGACGTCCCAGACCCCGTTCCGGGGGTCGGCCACCCCGTAGCGCCGGTTCGGGGTCTGGTTGAGCACCACGATCCGCCGTGCGGCCTCCACGGAGGGGAGGACGTCCAGCGGCCGCTCCCCGATCGGGGGGAACCTGACGACCAGCAGGTCGCAGGTCACCCGCTCGTCGGGCGCCACGAAGCGCACGAGGTCGTTGTCGACGGAGGCCAGGACCTTGGGGTTGATCCCGTGGGCGTGGTCGCCACGCAGGGCCGGGTGGTGGACCAGGCCGGTGCGCAGCCCCGCGCGCCGCTGTGCGGTGATCTCCTGCAGATTGCTGCCGGTCGTGCCGCCGGGCAGCCGGAAGTCGGACATCACCACCACGTCGAAATGGCGGTCGTGGCTGGACGGCCGGACCCGCGAGGTCAGCAGGAGGGGCACCCCCGACGAACCCGGGCGGGGCGCGGGGCGGCCAGATCGGCCAGGTGGGCGTGGTTCCGTGCGTGTTCGGGCTCTCCTGTTGCGCGGTACCAGTTCGACAGGGTCTTGTGTGCCTCGGCCCGGACCGGCGGTCCGACCTCGGTGTCCGAACCCAAGCCGCTGAGCTGTGCCAAGCCCAGAGAGCTGAAACCGGTCCAGAGCAGGTCCTGCGCAGTGGAGAGGCGCTGATTGCCCTGGGCGCTCACCACACCCTCCCTGCCTTTCGCGCGGTCCTGCTGCTCCCAGCCCTCGGAGACGCGCTGCACGGCCTGTTCCGTGGCCTCCCGGATCGTCTTGCGCACCCGAACGTCCCGCTTGCGCGCGATACTCAGCTCGTCCCGGCGCTCACTGTCCATCCGCGCGAGTTCGGAGCGCACCCGGTCCAACTCGCGGGACCGCCGTTCCCCCTGCCGCTCCACCAAGGAGGCCACCCACAAAGTGAGGGAGGCGAGACCGGCGAAGGCCAGCACCAGCGCCATTCTCGGCGGGCTGAGCGCGACGGCGACGGTGACCAGTGCGACGGCCACCAACACGACCTGCTTGCGGGGAATCGACCTGAGCCTCATATCGCGACCGCGTTCCGCATCGGGGATGGCTGCCTCCCGCGCGGCTCCGACGGGTCCGGCCGGACGGCGGCGGGGTCCTCAGCCTCGCTCACGGAACCGCCCCGGCGAAGGAACGGGCGTTCGGGGGAGGGTCGTTGACAGAGCGTGCGAGAGCTGGATGGAGTGGCCCAAGTCGGACTGCTCCCACGATGCCCCAGGACGTCAGTCCGGAAGCTCGCCCTCCGCGGGGCCGGGTTCGCCCGCGTCGGCGGCGGAGATCAGCACCTCCAGGTCCGGGCCGAGGTCCTCGGGGGACAGGGCCAGCAGGTACTCGTTGAGGTGGCGGCGGAAGGCCTCCGCCGAGTGGGACGGCTGCACGTCCTTGCGGCGGGCCAGCGCCACGGTGCGCAGAAGGCGGGGCCGGGCCAGCGGGGTCCCGCGCAGGCCGGGGCGGTTGCGCAGCACCATGCTCGGTACCACGGCCAGCCCGAGGCCGGCCTCCACGAACCGGAGCACGGCGTCCATCTCGCCGCCCTCCACCGCCAGGTCCGGTTCGAACCCGGCGGCGCGGCACGCGCGCAGGGTGGCTTCGCGGACGTCGTAACCCCGCCGGAACATCACCAGCGGCCGCTTCTGGAGTTCGGTGATCCGGATCGACGCGCGCCCGTTGGGGGAGGGGTGCGAGGTCGGGCTCGCCACCACCAGGTTCTCCCGCAGGATCGGCGTGGTCGAGAAGTCGGGATCGCTGCTCTGCAGCGGGAGGATGATCAGGGCCAGGTCCAGTTCGCCGCGGCCGAGGTCCCGGATCAGGTCGCGGGAGCCGCTCTCCTCGACATGGAGTTCGATTCCCGGGTAGCGGGTATGGAAGTCGGACAGTACATCGGCCAGCAGTCCCGCGCACAGCGATGGCGTGGCGCCCAGGCGCACCCGGCCTCGGCGGACACCGGCCAGCTCCGCGACCTCGCGGCGGGCGGTCTCCAAATCGGTGAGCATACGCTGGGCCAACGGGAGCAAGGCCTCACCGGCCGGCGTGAGTGTGATGTTTCCCCGAGCACGACTGAATAACGGCGCACCCAACTCCTGCTCAAGGCTGCGGATCTGTTTGCTCAAGCTCGGCTGGGCGACGCGCGAAAGCTCGGCTGCGCGGGTGAAATGGCGCGTGCGGGCCACAGCGACGAAGTAAGCGAGCTGTTGGAACTGCATGCTCCATAGCCTAAGGCTATGGACACCAGGGTCCTCATGACTTGGACGTCGGACTTAACTCGATTTTAAAGTGGCAAGCTGTGGCGAACAGTACCTTGACCAAGAAGCGGTCTACGGCCTATGGGTCCACGGTGGCGCTCAAGTCAGCAATGGCGGCCTCCGGTGCGATCCTCGTGCTGTATTTGATCGTGCACATGTACGGCAACCTGAAAGTCTTCGTGGGCCAGGAGGCCTTCGACGAGTACGCTCAAAGTCTTCGTGAGCTGGGCTACCCGATCCTGCCGGAGAGCGGCTTCCTGTGGATCTTCCGGTTCGCCCTCCTCGCGGCGATCCTGATCCACATCTACTCCGCCGCGGTTCTCACGATCCGCGCGCGCAAGGCCCGTGGGCAGCGTTACGTGTCGACGAAGCGGGTGCAGCGCACCTACTCCTCGTACACCATGCGATGGGGCGGTGTGCTGATCGCGCTCTTCGTGATCTTCCACATCCTGCACCTGACGGTGAACGTCATCGCCCCCGGCGGTGCGTCCGACAGCCCCTACGAGCGGCTCGTGAACGGGTTCCAGCCGGAGTTCTGGTTCGTGACCCTGTTCTACGTCCTGGCCGTCGTCGCCGTGGGCTTCCACCTGCGGCACGGCATCTGGAGCGGCGCGGCCACCCTGGGCCTCAACGCGGCCAGCCGCCAGGGCAAGATCAACGCCGTCGCCGTGGGACTCGCGCTGGTCGTGACCGTCGGTTTCCTGCTCCCGCCCCTGGCGGTCACCTTTGGACTGGTGAATTAATTGTCTGAGAACGACCTTTACATCGAGGGCGCCCCGATCCGGGACGAGAAGGCCCCCGAGGGGCCGATCAACGAGCGCTGGGACAAGCGCCGCTTCTCGGCCAAGCTGGTGAACCCCGCTAACCGGCGCAAGCTCTCCGTGATCATCGTGGGTACGGGCCTGGCCGGTGCGGCCGCGGCCGCGACCATGGGCGAGGCCGGCTACAAAGTCCTCTCGTTCTGCTACCAGGACAGCCCCCGGCGCGCGCACTCCATCGCCGCGCAGGGCGGCATCAACGCCGCGAAGAACTACCGCAACGACGGCGACAGCATCCACCGGCTGTTCTACGACACGGTCAAGGGCGGTGACTTCCGCTCCCGCGAGTCGAACGTCTACCGTCTGGCCCAGACCAGTGTCGAGATCATCGACCAGTGTGTGGCCCAGGGCGTACCGTTCGCGCGCGAGTACGGTGGCCTGCTCGACAACCGCTCCTTCGGCGGCGTGCAGGTCTCCCGTACCTTCTACGCGCGCGGCCAGACCGGCCAGCAGCTCCTGATCGGCGCCTACCAGGCCCAGGAGCGGCAGATCGCGGCGGGCAGCGTTCAGATGAACACCCGCCACGAGATGCTCGAGGTCATCGTCGCGGACGGCAAGGCGCGCGGCATCATCGCCCGCGACATGGTCACCGGCGAGATCGAGACGCACTTCGCCGACGCCGTGGTCCTGGCTACCGGCGGCTACGGCAATGTCTTCTTCCTGTCGACCAACGCGATGGGCTCCAACGTCACCGCCGCGTGGCGCGCCCACCGCAAGGGCGCGCACTTCGCGAACCCCTGCTACACGCAGATCCACCCGACCTGCATCCCGGTCAGCGGCGACTACCAGTCCAAGCTGACCCTGATGAGTGAGTCGCTCCGCAACGACGGCCGGATCTGGGTGCCCAAGGAGGGCGGCGACTCCCGCGACCCGCGCCAGATCCCCGAGGAAGAGCGCGACTACTACCTGGAGCGCATCTACCCGGCTTTCGGCAACCTGGTGCCGCGGGACATCGCCTCCCGCGCGGCCAAGAACGTCTGCGACGAGGGCCGCGGCGTCGGTCCCGGCGGGCTGGGTGTGTACCTCGACTTCGCCGACGCGATCGAGCGACTGGGCCGGGATGCCGTCGAGGCCAAGTACGGCAACCTGTTCGACATGTACCAGCGCATCACCGGCGAGAACCCGTACGAGCTCCCGATGCGCATCTACCCCGCGGTGCACTACACCATGGGTGGCCTGTGGGTCGACTACGACCTGCAGAGCAGCATCCCGGGCCTGTTCGTGACCGGTGAGGCCAACTTCTCCGACCACGGTGCCAACCGCCTGGGCGCGAGCGCGCTGATGCAGGGCCTGGCCGACGGCTACTTCGTTCTGCCGAACACCATCAACGACTACCTCGCTGACGGTCCCTTCGAGAAGATGGACGAGAGCCACCCCGAGGCCGTCAAGGCCAAGGAGGAGGTCACCTCCCGGATCGACAAGCTGCTCTCCATCAACGGTTCCCGCACCGTCGACTCCTTCCACAAGGAGCTCGGCCACATCATGTGGGACTACTGCGGTATGGAGCGCAGCGAGGAGGGTCTGCGCAAGGCCATCGAGCTCATCCGCGCGCTGCGCGCCGAGTTCTGGCGCGACGTCAAGGTGCTCGGCACCAACGAGGAGTTCAACCAGGCTCTCGAGAAGGCCAACCGCGTGGCCGACTTCCTGGAGCTGGGCGAGCTCATGTGCGTCGATGCGCTGCACCGCCGCGAGTCCTGCGGTGGCCACTTCCGCGCCGAGAGCCAGACCGAGGACGGCGAGGCGCTGCGTCACGACGACGAGTTCGCCTATGTCGCCGCCTGGGAGTTCGGTGGCGTTGACAGCAAGCCCGTACTCCACAAGGAAGCCTTGGAGTACGAGTACGTCGAGATGAAGCAGCGGAGCTACAAGTGAACATCACCCTGCGCGTTTGGCGCCAGAAGGGCCGTGACGACGAAGGCCGGATGGTCACGTACAAGCTCACGGACGTCTCGCCGGACATGTCCTTCCTGGAGATGCTCGACGTCCTCAACGAGGAGCTCACGCTCTCCGACGAGGACCCGGTCGCGTTCGACCACGACTGCCGTGAGGGCATCTGCGGTGCCTGCGGTGTCGTGATCGACGGCGAGGCACACGGCCCGGAGGTCACCACCACCTGCCAGCTGCACATGCGCAGCTTCAACGACGGTGACACCATCACGGTCGAGCCGTGGCGTGCGAAGGCCTTCCCGGTTGTGAAGGACCTGGTCGTGGACCGCGGTTCGTTCGACCGCATCATCCAGGCCGGCGGCTACATCAGCGCCCCGACGGGTACCGCCCCGGACGCCCACGCCAATCCGATCCCGAAGCCGGACGCCGACCGCGCGTTCGACGCCGCGACCTGCATCGGCTGCGGCGCCTGTGTGGCGGCCTGCCCGAACGCCTCCGGCATGCTGTTCACCGCCGCGAAGGTCACCCACCTCGGCATGCTCCCGCAGGGGCAGCCGGAGCGGGCTTCGCGTGTGGTGCAGATGATCAACCAGCACGACGAAGAGGACTTCGGCGGCTGCACGAACATCGGTGAGTGCGCCGCGGTCTGCCCGAAGGGCATCCCGCTGGACACCATCTCCCAGCTCAACCGCGACATGCTGGGCTCCCTCAGCAAGGGCATCGGCTAGTCCCGATCCCCTGTCGCACGAACGGGCCGTACCCCAAGGGGTGCGGCCCGTTTCGCCTTACTCGGTCAGGCGTCGCAGTAGTTCGGCGTCCTCTTCGGCGATCTTCCGTGCGACCGCTCGGACGTCAGCTCCCTGTTGCGGTGCCCCTTCGTCCTCGGCCAGTCTGCCGAACAGCCCTGCGTCACGGCTGGTCGTCCGTTGGGTCCTCGCCAGTACCCGGGCTTAGCGCAGGTAGTCGGTGGCGATTCTCATGTTGGCCTCCAGGTCCTGGATCGAGTCGAGGACCAAGCGCTCGTCGTTCCACGCGGCCATGCCGTCGCGGCGCGCCGCCAACGAATCCCAGGCGGGTTCGGGGAAACCGGGCAGGCTCCGCTGACGACCCTCCAACCTTCGGCGGTGCAGATCTGGGTCTGAGCAGACCACCTCGATCCAGGCCAAGGGCGCTCCCTGCCGTTCGGCCAGACCCCGCCACTGGTCTCGGGCCTCCACTGCATCGTTGACCGCGTCCACGACCACGGTCTGGCTCAGCGCGAGGATGTCGGCGGCCATCGCCTCCACCGCCACGTACGCGGCCAGGCCCGTGGGCTCGGAGCGATCGATACCGGCACGCCACAGTGCGGCCTCGACGGGGTCGACCGACAGTACGGGAGCGGACAGGTGCCGTCCCAGCTCATAGGCCAGGGTGCTCTTGCCGGACCCGGGCAACCCGGCCATCGCGATCAGCATGTCCCCTCCCAGGAGCTCCGGACGTGGGCGGTTCCTGTGCGGGTCACACCGCGGGGCGCATCATGCAGTACGTCGAGGGCAGGTTCGGGTCGTTGACCGCCCGGACGACGCGGAAGTCGTAGCGCTCGTAGTAGCCGATGTTGGCCGAGTTCATGGTCTCCAGGAAGACCGGGACCCCGTCAGCGTCGGCCTGGGCCAGCCCTGCCTGCAGCAGCCCGGTGCCGACGCCCCTCCCGCGGGCCGCGGGGTCGGTGCCGAGCATGGCCAGGTACCAGTGCGGCTCCTCGGGGGCCGACGCCTTCAGGTCGGCGAAGTACCGTGCGACCTCCGGCAGTCGGCGCACGCCCAGGAGTGACACCAGGTGCGGCAGCGACCGCAGCAGGGAGGCGGTGCCCTCGGCCTTACCGCCGGGCGGGTTCCACAGGGCCGCGCCGCGCACCACGCGGCGGCCCTCATCGGACTCGACCACGTGGGAGTGCCCGCCGGGGACGTAGTCGAACCCGGCGAACAGGGCGCTGAAGCGGGCGACCTGCGCGAGCCGCCGCTCCTCTTCCGGGAAGAGCCACCGGAAGAGCGGATCGTTGTGGAAGGCCCGGCTGAGGACCCGCGTGATACCGGGCACGTCATCCATGGTGGCGGTGCGGACCGGCATGTCGGTGGTGACCTTGGGGGCCATGCGTGCAGTCTCCCTCTTTCCCGGGGCTCGTCCCCCGCCATGTTAGATCACGGAAACATCACGGGTGGGGTGTTTCTTGGGAAGTGTTCGGTGCGGAGCGCGCGGGCTCAGGCGGGCTGGCGGAGCAGGAAGTAGCTGGTCCCCACGTCCAAGTGGGGAACCTCGTGCACGACCCGGAAGCCGAAGCGCTCATAGAAGCCGACGCTCTTCTCGTTGAGCGTCTGGGTGAACACCGGCAGGCTCTGGGAATCTGCCCCGTCCAGCCCGTCCGTGAGCAGGCCGCCCGCAACCCCGGTACCCGCGACGGCGGGGTCGACGCCCAGGGCGGCCAGGTACAGGTGTGGCTCCTGGGGCGCGGCCATCTTCCACTCGGCGAAGATCCGCACGAACGCGGCCAGGTTGGTGCGCCCGATCAGCGCACCCCAGTGCGGCCAGGTGCGCAGGGAGACCAGGGAACCCTCGGGGTTGCTCGTCGGCTGGGCCCACAGCGCCGCGGCCCGGATCACCGGGGCGGACTCCGCACTGTCGGCGAGGTCGCTGACCTTGGTCTCGCCGACGGGGACATAGCCGAACCCGGCGGTCAGGGCGAAGAAGCGGCGCACCTTGGCGAGGCGCAGCTCGTCGTCGGGGAAGAGCCACTGGAAGAGCGGATCGTCGTGAAGCGAGAGACTGAGGACCCGGGCCACCCCGGGGACGTCGTCGAGCGTGGTGGCGCGGGCTGCGGACATGACGATCGGGCTCATCCTTGCTACTTCCTGGTAGGGGGCGACCTTCCCATGATAGATCACGGGAGGGTCACGGCGCAGGGGTGGAGGTACCGCCTGAGACGGGTTGGTCGAACACGTGCGCCCGCACCCAGGCGTGCATGGCCACCGCCGCGGCCGCGCCGGCGTTGATCGACCTGGTCGACCCGTACTGGGCGATCGACAGCACCGCCGCGCACACGTTCCGCACTTCCTCGGAGAGCCCGGGGCCCTCCTGCCCGAACACCAGAACGGCGTCGCGCGGCAGCGGGTAGGTCTCCAGGGGGACCGCCCCGGGCAGGTTGTCCACACCGACGAGCACGAGGCCGCGCTCGGCGGCCCAGGAGACCAACGATTCCGCGTCCGGGTGGTGGTGGACGTGCTGGTAGCGGTCGGTCACCATGGCGCCCCTGCGGTTCCAGCGGCGCTTGCCCACGATGTGCACGGCCGCGCACCCGAAGGCGTTGGCGGTGCGGACCACGGATCCGATGTTGAAGTCGTGGGACCAGTTCTCCACCGCCACGTGGAAGCCGTGCCGGACGGTGTCGAGGTCGGCGACTATTCGCTCGCGGCGCCAGTAGCGGTAGCGGTCGACCACGTTGCGGCGGTCTCCGTTGGCGAGGAGTTCGGGGTCGTAGTGGTCGCCCTCGGGCCAGGGACCCGGCCAGGGTCCGACACCCACCTCACGCGCCTCGTCCTCCCCGGAAGAGGGCTCGGCGGGGATCACGGTGGTCGCCTCGGCGTCGGGGTGCTCGTTCATCCCCTTCAGCTTACGAGCGGTGGCGCACACAAGGGTCCGCCGGGCTCAGAGCCTGATGTCCCCGTGGAAGTCCCGGCCCTGGTAGACCCGGGCGTTGCCGCTCACGCTGCCGTGGATCTGGTTGCTGACCGAACCCGCGCCCTCCTGGCTGACCGTCGAGCGCAAGTCGCCCATGAGCCGACCGATCTCCGGGTCCTCCCGCTCGGCCCGCTCCAGGTGTTCGGCGACGACGGTGAGCACCTCGGTGTCGCCGGTGTCCAGGCGGGCTTCGTCCAGGGCCTCCTGGGCCTCGGGCTCCGACCGGAAGCGTGCGAATACGGCCCGGCACAGGGACTTGAACGTGTCCACCGTGCCTTCGGTGGCGTACTCGGTGACCTTGGTGACGGCGCCGGTGGCGATGGCCGCGGCGATGGCGACGGTGACGGGCTCTGCCATGGAGGCTCCTCGGGAGAGAGGTGGTGCTGTCGTAGCCCAGTCTTGCCCGTCAGGACGCCTTCTGTCGCCTCTTCCGGGTGACGAGGAGGGCGGCCACCCGCCAGCCGAGCATGGTCGCGGCGAGGAAGAGCGCGGTCACGAGAACGAAGGAGAGCGGTGCCCCTTCCCCGCTGAGCAGCCGCAACGGCATCGCGCCCACCACGGTCACCGCCCACACCAGGACACCGGTCGGCCAGATCCGGTCAGGGGAACGCCAGGCCAGTGTGACGGCCCACCCCAGGGCCAGAGCGAACAGGAACGGCCACGCGGTCGCGGCCACCTCGGCCGGGGCCAGTCCGGTCTCGTGGTCGATCTTGCCGACCACCACGAAGACCAGGACACAGGCCAGGTCGGACACCATGCCCAGCGGAACCACATACGAACGCATGACACCAGGCTAGGACGTGTTTCCGGGGAGGCTCAGGCGGGTGCGCGTCCGGCGATCGTGCAGGTGAGGGCTGGATGACGCGGAGTGAGAACCGGCGGGGGTTTCGCGGCATCTGAATCCCTGGGCCACAGCCGTGCCCGCGCCCCCTTGACGTCCGACCGTGGAACCCCACCCTCATGACCCACTCCACCGAAGCCCCCTCCGGTGTCCTGCCCCTGGAAACCGGTGAACCTCACTACCTCGGCCCGTTCCGGCTGGTGGGGCGCCTCGGCGCGGGCGGTATGGGTGTGGTGTACGCGGGGCTGGACGATCGGGACCGGCGGGTGGCGGTCAAGTCCGTGCACCGGTCCTACGCGGCCGACCGGGAGTTCCGCGCCCGGTTCGCGCGGGAGGTGGGCCTGGTCCGGCGGGTGCGCTCCACCCGGGTTCCGGCCTTCGTGGGCGCGGATGCCAAGGCCGCGGTGCCGTGGTTGGCCACGGAGTACGTGCCCGGCCCGACCCTTGGCCGGTACGTGCGGGACCACGGGCCACTGACCGGGGAGGCGCTGACCGCCTTCGCCCTGGGGGTGGCCGAGGCGCTCGCCGCGATCCATGCCCGGGGTGTGGTGCACCGGGACCTGAAGCCGGGGAACGTGATCCTGGCCCCGGACGGGCCGAAGGTCCTGGACTTCGGGATCGCCCGCGCCGCCGAGGAGAGCGGCCTCACCCGTACCGGCGGAATGGTCGGCACCCCCGGTTGGCTCGCGCCCGAGCAGTACCGGGGCGCACCGGCCACCGACCGCTCCGACGTGTTCGCCTGGGCCGGGCTGGTCGCCTACGCGGCGACCGGGCGGAACGCGTTCGGGACCGGGCCCTCCGACGTTCTCGCCTCGCGTGTCCTCGCCGAACCGCCCTCCCTGGACGGGGTCCCCGGGCACCTGCGGGGTGTGCTGGAACGGGCCCTGGACAAGGACCCGAGCCGGCGCCCGAGGGCGGCAGGGCTGAGGGGCCTCCTCGATCCCCCGTCCTCGGACAGCGCCTGGGAGGCTCCCTCGGATGATGCCTGGGGCGGCTTTCCGGACCAGGACACCACTGCTGAGGAGTGGGCCGAGCAGGCCCCGCCGAAGCGCGGGTGGGTCCGCCGGAACCGGAAGGCAGTGTCGGCGTGCGCGGCCGTGCTGTCGCTGGCACTGGTGGCCGGTGCAGGTGTGTGGTCGTTCGGGACCGGGAGCACGCCGTTCGGGCCCGGTGGCTCTGCCGGCGGGAAGGGGGCGGCGGCCGAAGCGGAGGCGGGCGACGACGCCGACCCGGCGGTTCCGGACGGGGTCCCCGCGGAGTACAGCGAGCTCTACGGCACCGGCACGGTCACCGTGGCAGCCGCCGACGGTCCCGAACCCGCCCTCGTCCGGCGGCTCGAATCCGGGTCCGGCGGCGAGGACCTGGACCAGCTCCGACTCACCTTCGAGGAGGCGGTACGGCGGTTGGACAGCCCGCCCTCCCTCACCCTGACCGTCCGGGCCGAGTACCTGCCGGACTTCGGCTCACTCAGCGTCCACAGCGACGATTTCGGCCTGGTCAGCGAGATCCGCTCCTTCGACGACAGCCTGTACCTCCACCCCAGTTCCACGCGGGGGGTGCTCGCTTCCCTCGGGCCGGAGGAACCGGAAACCACCTTCGACGTGACCCTTACCGGCCCCGTCGGAACCGAGTCTGTGGCCTACTACCTGCCGCAGGAGGCGAGGAGCGACGGGGAGCCCGTCCCCCTCGACCAACCCGGCGGGCTCTGCTTCGTGTCGGACGAGCCCCGGCCGGAGGAGACGGAAACCGCGGCCGAAGCCGCCCCCCACGACACCACTCTCACCGACGGCACACCGACCAACAGCTGCGCCTACAACGAGGGCCACTGACAACGCGCCACCACCGAGCCCCACAGGCCACCAGACCCGAGCCCGTGACACCACCCAGCCACCGCCGCCACGCCAGCCGAGAGGAAGACCATGCTCGAGCCCTATCCGCACTTCACACGGGACCGGCTTCCGCCCGGGGTGGACCCGACCGCGAAGGAAGACCCCGAACAGCTAGGCGCCTTCCGGATCGTGGGCCGGATCGGTGCCGGCGGTATGGGTGCCGTCTACGCGGGGCTCGCCGAGGACGGGGCCTGCTCGGCCGTCAAGGTCATCCATCCGCAGTTCGCCGCGGACCCGGACTTCCGGGCCCGGTTCGCGCGCGAGGTGGGGATGGTCTCGCGGGTCCGCGCCGTCTGCACACCCGCCTTCCAGGGGGCCGACGTACAGGCGGCCACCCCGTGGCTGGCCACCGAGTACGTCCCCGGCCAGACCCTGCGCCAGCACGTCCGGCAGCACGGACCGCTCACCGGCGGCATGCTCACCGCCCTGGCAACCGGGCTGGCCGAAGCGCTGGCCGCCATCCACGACGTGGGCGTGGTGCACCGGGACCTGAAGCCGGGCAACGTGATCCTCGCGCCGGACGGCCCCAAGGTGGTGGACTTCGGGATCGCCCGCGCCGCGGACGGGACCGCGCTCACCGCCACCGGCGGACTCATGGGCACCCCCGGTTGGACCGCCCCGGAGCGGTACGACGGTGAGGAGGCCACGGGCGCCTCGGACATGTTCGCCTGGGGCGGCCTGGTGGCCTACGCCGCCACCGGACGGGACCCCTTCGGAAGCGGGGCCGCGGACGCGCTGGCCCACCGGGTCCGCAACGAGGACCCGGACCTGGCGGGTGTCCCCGAGGACCTGATGTCCCTGGTCCGGCGGGCACTGGACCGGGACCCGTCCGGTCGGCCGACCGCCGTCCAGGCGCTCACGTCGCTCGCGTCGCAGTGGAACGCCACGCGGGTCGAACCGGTCGGACACGAGACCACGGAGATCGTTCCCGGCATGCTCGCCACCGAGTGGCTCGGCATCGACCGCCCGGAGCCGCGCCGAGCGAGAGGCCTGACCCGCAGGACCCGAGTCGGAGCCCTGACGGCGGTGGCCGCGGCGGCACTGGCCCTGATCGTGCTCGGGGCCTGGCTGGTGTTCCGCCCCGGACCCGCCACGGAACAACCCGAAGCGGCCCCGGCAGAAGAGGGCAGCGCGCAGATCCGGCCCGAAGACGCCGGGGCCATGGTGGAGCAGGCACGGGACCTGGCCCTGGACGCCTCCAGCTTCCTCGTCCACCGGAACCACATCGCGGAGAGGCCGCTGAACGACGGGTTCACCTTCCGCTACACCGAGGACCCCGAACCCGTCTACCTCCAGGCGACTCTGGGCAACCTCGGAATCACGGAACAGATGCTCTTGGGGGAGGACCTCGACGACGTCCTGCACCGCTCCGCCCAGGACGCGGCTGTAGTCGAGGGCGCCACCTACCGGGGATACACGGGCAACTTCCACCGTCCGCCGGACCCCGATCCCGACCCGAACCGGGCGGACTGGGCGGACCCCGCCTACTTGGTGGAGGGCTTCGACGACATCACCGGTGCCGACGGTGAGGTCGAGCACCTCGGGCAGAGCCGGTCACCCGACGTGCTCACCAACCTCGCCGAGGAGATTGAGGAGGACCGGGAGGTCGAGGAGACCGAGGAGGGCCAGGACACCGTCGCGGGCCAGGAGGCGGACCACTACACCGGTTCCTTCGTGAGCGGCCGGGACGGTCTGGACGACGTCGAGCACACCTTCGACCTCTGGATCGACGAGGAGGGCTACCCGCTCCACTTCCGGGTGTCCTACGAGGGTGAGAGCACCCAGTACGAGGGCGAGGCGGAGCCGGTCACGCTGGACATCGCCTACCTCGGCTTCGACATGCCCCTGGATATCGAGGTCCCCGAAGAGTCCGAACTCGACGACCCGCCGGAAGCGTAGGTGGAGCCGCAAGCCGCCTCCGAACCCCGCCCTGGTGAAATTGACGCGGTCCCGGATCCAGCAACCGGTAGCCGTGACCCGGTACCATCCACATTCCCCAGCGACAGACAGGCCCCGGCATGAACCCCGCGCCCCCCGTCCCCCCGGCGTCCGGATCTCCCCCGTCCGGTCCCGAAGCGCCTACCGGGTTCGACCCGCTCACCCAGGACGACCCCCGGTATCTCGGTCCGTTCCGCCTGGTGGGGCGCCTCGGTGTCGGCGGTATGGG
This sequence comes from Nocardiopsis oceani, assembly GCF_054777395.1. Lineage (NCBI taxonomy): Bacteria > Bacillati > Actinomycetota > Actinomycetes > Streptosporangiales > Nocardiopsidaceae > Nocardiopsis > Nocardiopsis oceani. The sequence continues at coordinate 104,955 of NZ_BAAHAR010000003.1, read as the reverse complement.
TGTGGTGTACGCGGGGCTGGACGATCGGGACCGGCGGGTGGCGGTCAAGTCCGTACACCGCGTGCTGGCCTCGGACACCGACTTCGTGGCCCGGTTCGCGCGGGAGGTGGCTCTGGTCCGCCGGGTGCGCGCCGCCTGTGTCCCGGCCTTCGTTGGTGCGGACACCAAGACCGCGGTGCCGTGGTTGGCCACCGAGTACGTGCCCGGTCCGACCCTGGGCGCGCACGTGCGCGCGAACGGGCCGCTCCACGGCGAAGCCCTCACCGCCTTCGCGCTGGGCGTAGCCGAGGCGCTCGCCTCGATCCATGCCCAAGGTGTCGTCCACCGCGACCTGAAGCCCGGCAACGTGATCCTGGCCCCGGACGGGCCGAAGGTGCTGGACTTCGGGATCGCCCGCGCCACTGACGGCACCGCCCTGACCAAGACCGGAGGCATGCTGGGCACCCCCGGATGGGTCGCGCCGGAGCAGTACCGGGGGCAGGACGCCACGGAACTCTCGGACGTGTTCTCCTGGGCCGGGCTGGCCGTTTACGCCGCCACGGGGGAGGGGCCGTTCGGGACCGGCCGCCCGGACGTCCTGGCCACCCGCATCATCTCCGAACCCCCTTCCCTGGACGGGGTCCCGGACCCCCTGCGGGCCCGCCTGGAGCGAGCACTGGCCAAGGCCCCGGAAGACCGCCCGAGGGCGGCGGAGCTCCGGGACGCCATGGCCGGGATCCTGGGGGCCGGTGCCCAGGAGGACGTCACCCTGGTCATGGACCGCGCCTGGAGCGCCGCAGCGGTCCCTGCCGCCCGGCTGTCCCCGGCCTCCCAGCTGTCCTCGGCCGCGCTGGCCGACGAATGGAGCCGACATGCTCCGCCCCGGCGGGGTTGGCTCCGACGGCGCCGGGCGCCCCTGGTCGTGGGCGCGGCGGTGCTGGCGGTGGCACTGACCGCCGGGCTGGGCGCCCGCGCCCTTCTCGGCGGTGACCCCCTCGCTGCGGGGGATCAGGCCGATGGCACGTCGGCGGAGGCGCAGAACGACAGCGGCGGGGAGACCGCGACCGCTGCGGCCGGTGTGCCCGACGACGCCCCCGCGGAGTACCAGGAGCACTACGAGAGAGGCGAAGTCGTGGTCGAGACCGACTCGGACACCGAGCCCGCCCTGCTCCGCAGTCTCCAACCCGCCTCGGACGGCGGCGAGGCCTTGGCGCAGCTGCGGCTGACCTTCGCAGGGCTCAACGTTCAGGAGCTCGGCCGAAGCACCGTCACGATCACGGCTGAGTACCTCCCCGACCACGGCAGTCTCCAGGTGCACAACAGCGAGTTCGCCACCGTCACCAGTATCGGGCCCGGTGACGAGCATCTGCGGTCCGTCACCGCCGAGGGCAGCGGCGTACTGGCCGAGCTCAGCCCGGAGGAGCCCACGGCGGAGTTCACGGTGGCGTTCGTCTTCACGCTGGGCGACGGGCCCCTTGTCTACTACGTCCCCGATGCGCTGCGAGACCAGGACTGGAACACGTTCGACTACCCCGGAGGGTTCTGCGTGCTGGAGGAGGAGGGGCCCACCTTCCCCGAGTCAGCCCACTTCGGCCCGCACGACACCACCCTGACCGACGGCGTTCCGACCGACAGCTGTGCCTATGACTCGCAGCCGGCCGAGTTCTGAGCACCCACCCCCTGAAGCGAAAGACAGCGATGCCCTCTCCAACACAGGCCCCTTTCTCCCGAGACCGACTCCCTGCCGGAGTGGAGCCGCCCGGTGCCCAGGACCCGGAGGCCCTCGGGCGGTACCGCGTCGTAGGCCGTATCGGTGCGGGCGGTATGGGTGCGGTCTACGCCGGGATCGACGACACCGGCGGGTGTGCGGCGGTCAAGGTGGTCCACCCCCAGTACGCGGCCGACCCGGAGTTCCGCGCGCGGTTCGCCCGTGAAGTCGACCTGGTGTCGCGCGTACGCGGGACCTGTACGCCCGCCTTCCTCGGCTCCGACGTCCGGTCGGACACGCCCTGGCTGGCCACTGACTACGTCAGCGGACACACGCTGCGCCAGCACGTCGGGAGGGAAGGGCCCCTGACCGGCGGCCTGCTCACGGCTCTCGCGGTGGGTCTGGCCGAGGCGCTGGCCGCGATCCACGCCCAGGGTGTGGTGCACCGGGACTTCAAGCCGGGGAACGTGATTCTGGCCCCGGACGGGCCGAAGGTGTTGGACTTCGGGATCGCCCGGGCCGCCGAAGGCACCGCGTTCACCGAGACCGGCGGTGTGCTCGGAACACCCGGTTGGATCGCCCCCGAGCAGTACGAGGGCCTGGAGGCCACCGGTTCCTCTGACATGTTCGCCTGGGCGGTGACGGTCCTCTACGCGGCAACCGGACGCGACCCCTTCGGCAAGGGCGCGGTGGACGTGATCGCCTACCGCACCCGTAACGAGGAGCCCGACCTCTCGGATGTCCCCGACATGCTCCGCCCCCTCCTGGAGCGGGCCCTCACCAAGGATCCGGGCGCGCGTCCGACCGCGCTCGAGGCTCTGGCCGAACTCACCGGAGCCTGGTCCGCGACCCGGGTCGACCCGGCGGGCCAGGCCCACCCCACCGAGGTCGTCCCCGGGCTGTTGGCCACGGAATGGCGGGGGATCTCCGCCCCTGCGCAGAGGAAGGTCCGGAGCGGACGCGGGCGGGGATGGGCGGTCGTCCTGACGGCGGTGCTGGGGGTGGTCCTCCTCGCCGCCAGCGGCCTGTACTGGGTCACCGGTGAACGGCTCCAGGGAGGGGCCGCGGCGGGTGCGGATCCGGCCGACGGAGGGCAGGGGGCCGACGAGCAGGATGCTGGCGGAGAGAGCGCCCCAGACGGGGACGAGGGCGGTGGCGAGGCCGAGGCGGACCTCCTCAGGGTCGAAGCCGACCCCGAGGACGGGGCCGCGGTGGCCGCTGAGGCGCTGGACCTGTTCGATGAGGCGGAGAGCTTCGAGCTGTACCGCCGCGAGTCCCTGGCTAGCGTGCACGACAGTCTCACGATGCACCGGTACACGGCGGAACCGCAGGCTGCCCGTCACAGCATCAGGCTCGCCGGCCCGGGGGAGGTCCAGACCCTGTGGCTCGGTGAGGACCTGGACGACGTGCTGGAGCGCAGCGCCCTACGCGGCGCCGGGTTCGACGAGACCCCGGGCCCGTACAGCCGGGACGTCGATGAGGGGGGCGAGGAACAGGACCCTTGGGCTTTCCTCGACGACATCGCCCTGTTGACGGGGGACGGTGCCGAGATCACCTACCACGGGGAGTCCGCGGTGGCCCTGGGAGACACCTCCTGGCCCGAGGCCGAGTTCGACATCGCGTTGGAGGCCGGCACCGGGCACCACTACTCGGGAACCTACACAAAGGTCCGAGAGGAGTGGGAGGAGGACGCTGGTGCCGAGTTCGTGCTCACCTTCGACCTGTGGGTCGGGGAGGACGGTCGGCTCCAGAGCTTCCAGGACTTCGAGGAGACCGGTGATGCCCTGCACGTCGAGGGAGACGTCGAGGAGGGCCAGGCCCATACCTCTACGGAGACGGTCGTCGTCCACTACGACGAGCCCGTGGAGATCGAGGTACCGGACGAGGCGGAGATCGACTAGCGGCCCGGCACGAACCACGTTCCCCAGCGACAGGCAGGCTCTGGCATGACTTCTGAACCCCCCGTACCCCCGCAGCCCGGTCCCGCGGCGTCCGGAACCGGCTCCCCGTCGCCCGGCTCCCCGCTGCCCGGCTCCGAGGTGCCCACCGGGGTCGACCCCCTGACCCAGAGCGACCCCCGGTACTTGGGCCCCTTCCGCTTGGTGGGGCGTCTCGGCGCGGGCGGTATGGGTGTGGTGTACGCGGGGCTGGACGACCGGGACCGGCGGGTGGCGGTCAAGTCCGTGCACCGGGTCCTCGCGTCGGATGCGGACTTCCGCGCCCGGTTCGCGCGGGAGGTGGGCCTGGTCCGGCGGGTGCGCGCGACGTGTGTACCCGCTTTCCTGGGGTCGGAAGCACGGGCGGAGATTCCGTGGTTGGCCACGGAGTACGTGCCCGGCCCGACCCTGGACGAGCGCGTACGCGCGAACGGGCCGCTCCAGGGCGAGGCCCTCACGGCCTTCGCTCTGGGGGTGGCCGAGGCCCTGGCCGCGATCCACGCCCGGGGTGTGGTGCACCGGGACCTGAAGCCGGGGAACGTGATCCTGGCCCCGGGCGGGCCGAAGGTGTTGGACTTCGGGATCGCCCGGGCCGTCGACGGCACCGCCCTGACCAAGACCGGGGGGATGGTGGGTACCCCGGGGTGGATCTCTCCCGAGCAGTACAAGGGTGCCCCGGCCACGGAGCGCTCGGACGTGTTCTCCTGGGCCGGACTGGTGGTATACGCGGCCACCGGCGAAGGGCCGTTCGGGGAGGGGAGCTCAGAGGCCGTCGTCGGGCGCATCCTGTCCGAACCACCCTCACTGGAGGGAGCCCCCGCACCGTTGCGCGACCTTCTGGAGCGGGCCCTCGACAAGGACCCCGAACGGAGGCCCGGAGCTGCCGACCTCCAGCGCTCCGTGGCGGGGACCTTGGGCGCGGCGGACGATCCGGACATCACGCGGGTGCTCGGCCGGTCGTGGTCCGGTGACCCCTCGCCGGATGACGAGGTCACCGAGTGGACCCGTACCGCACCGCCCCGGCGGAGCTGGTTTCGCAGGAACCGGCTCGTGCTGGCCGCGGGCTCGGTCCTGCTGGTCCTGGCCCTGGCCGCCGGGCTCGGCGTCCGGGCTCTGTCCTCCGAGGGCACAGCCGTGCTCCCCGGCCAGGATGCGGCCGAGGCGGACGGCGCGGACGGTTCGGAGAACGGCGACGGCGCGGAGGACTCGGCACCGGGCGTCCCCGGCGACGCACCCGAGGACCACCGCGAGCTCTACGAGTCCGGGGAACCCGCGGTCGAGCCCGCCTCCGAGACCGAACCCGTCCTGATCCGCCGACTCGTCCCCGACTCCGGCGAGGGCGAGCCGCTGGACCAGCTCCGACTGACCTTCGAAGAGGTCTCTGCCACTGACTTCAGTACAGGGGTGACGGTCGAGGCGGAATACCTCCCCGACCACGGAAGCCTGCGGCTCCACAGCAACGACTTCTACACCGTGTCGACCATCGGCCCCGACCAGGAAAGCCTTGGTCTCACCCCCGTGAGCAACAGCGGCGTCCTGGCCGACCTGGACCCGGAACAGCCCACCTCCCGGTTTCGGCTGACGACGGAGTCCGGGCGGATCATCTACTACGTCCCCGAGGAGCTCTTCGCCGCCGCGGGCGACTCCCTGGACTACCCGGGCGGGTTCTGCATCGCCACTGCGGACGAAGTGCCGAGCTTCCCCGCAAACGCCGACTTCGGCCCGCACGACACCGCGTTGACCGGCAGCGTGCCGATCGACAGCTGCGCCTACACCGAGGACGACGTCCCGTAAACCCCCGAAACCGACTCGAGGAAGAGCGATGACTGTTCCGCCCCCGCCCCCCTTCTCCCGTGATCGCCTGCCCGCCGGTATCGAACCCCCTTCGAGCAACGACCCGAAACTTCTGGGCTCCTATCAAGTCGTGGGCCGGATCGGCGCGGGCGGCATGGGCGCCGTCTACGCGGGACTGGCCGACGACGGCTCCTGTGCGGCGGTCAAGATGGTCCACCCCGAATTCGCGGCCGATCCCGAGTTCAGGCGGCGTTTCGCCCATGAGGTGGACCTCGTGGCCAAGGTCGACGCCGCGTGCACGCCGTCGTTCCTCGGTGCCGACGTCGACGCGCAGACCCCGTGGTTGGCCACCGAGTACGTCCCGGGCCAGACCCTGCGCCAGTACGTCCGGGAGCACGGGCCCCTGTCCGGCGGGATGCTCACTGCCCTGGCCATCGGCCTGGCGGAGGCCTTGGTCGCGATCCACTCCGCGGACGTGGTGCACCGGGACCTGAAGCCGGGGAACGTGATCCTGGCCCCGGACGGCCCCAAGGTGTTGGACTTCGGGATCGCCCGGGCCGCCGATGCCACCGCCCTCACCCGGGCCGGCGGCATCCTCGGCACCCCGGGGTGGATCTCGCCGGAGCAGTACGAGGGGAAGACCGCGGGCGAACACTCGGACGTGTTCGCCTGGGCCGGGCTGGTGCTGTTCGCCGCGACCGGACGGGACCCCTTCGGCACGGGGCAGCTGGACGTGCTGGTCTACCGGACGCGCAACGAGGACCCCGACCTGGAAGGGGTGCCGGACCCGCTGGCGGGCCCGGTGCGCAGGGCGTTCGCCAAGGAACCCTCCGAACGGCCCACCGCGGCCCAAGTCCTCGCCGAACTCACCGGGGCGTGGGCCGCCACGCGTGTCGGACCGGCCCCGGTAGAGCAGCCCACCGAGGTCGTGCCCGGCATCCTGGCCGCCGAGTGGCAGGGTGTCGCCGCTCCGGAGCAGAGGAGGGTGCGTCGGGGCCCTGGCAAGCGGTGGCTCGCCGCCGGTGCCGCGGTCCTGGCCTTGGTACTGCTCGGCGGCGGGACACTCCTGTGGCCGGGGGCATCCTCGGAGGGAGGGCCGTCTGACGAGACGGCAGGCGCGGCGGGCGACGCGGAAGAGGCCGGGGACGAGGAGCCGCTCGCGGTCAGAGGGGACCCCGACGACTGGGAGGACGTCGTCGCACAGGGGATCGAACTACTCGAGTACGCCGATGGGTTTGAGGCGTACAACAATCGGATCTCGGGCGGAGCGCACGGTCATTTGATCGTCCACCGCTACACGGAGGAGCCCCAGCCGGTCCTCCAGTACGAGGCCTTTGGCGGTCCGTACCTTATTCAGAGGCTCGCCATCGGCGAGGACCTGGAGGACGTCCTGAGCCGCTCGTACTCGGCGGGTGTGGGCGTAGAACCCGGGCCGTACGAACGCGAGCAGGGCGCGCTGCCCGACGGCTGGCCCGACGAACTGCCCTTCGTGGACACCATCGCCGACCTGCTGGACCCGGAGACGCAGGCGGACGCGTCCTACCAGGGGCTGACCACGGTCCGCTACGAAGGTCCCAGGGACTGGAACATGGAAGGGTTCGACCACGAGGACACGGAGGCGCCCGCCCACCACTACTCCGGCACCTTCCTCGAGATCCGGGAATCGCCGGAGGAGCCAGGGGAAAACGAGACAGTGGAGATGGACTTCGACCTGTGGGTCGACGAGGACGGCTACCTCCGCAGGTTCGACTACTCCGGAGCGGACGCCACCGCCCCAGACGAGGACTTCGGCGGATCCAACAGCTGGGAGATCGTCTTCACCATCGTCGATGAACCCGTGGAGATCGAGGTGCCGGACGAGTCGGAGGTCAACTAGGGAGGCCATGGCTCCCCGGCCGAGCGAACCGCGCGGGAACCCCGCTCAGCTGTGGCCCCCGGCGCCGAGCGCTTCCGCCCGAACGCACGGCACCGGGGCCGGGAACCCGAGAGTTACGCGCCCTTGAGGTTCTCCTTGAGGAAGTCCACCTGCAACAGCAGCAGGTTCTCCGCCGTGACCGGATCCGACGGGCTGTGCGTCACGCCCGCCAGCGGCAGCACCGTGTGCGGTCGGCCCGCCGCGAGCAGCGCCTCGGACAGCCGTTGGGTGTGGGCGAAGACCACGTTGTCGTCGATCAGGCCGTGGATCAGCATCAGCGGCCGCTCCAGCTTGGCCGCGTCCGACATCAGCGACGACCCGGCGTACGCCTCCTCCTGCTCCTGCGGCAGGCCGAGGTAGCGCTCCGTGTAGTGAGTGTCGTACAGTGCCCAGTCGATCACCGGTGCGCCCGCAACGGCCGCATGGAACACGTCCGGTCGGCGCAGCACCGCCAGGGCGGCCAGGTAGCCGCCGAACGACCACCCGTGGATGCCCACGCGGGTCAGGTCCAGGCAGCCGAACCGCTGGGCCGCGTCCTCCAGCGCCGCCACCTGGTCCGCCAGGACCGGCTCGGCGAGGTCGTGGTGGACGGCCTGCTCATAGGCGACGTCCACGCCGGGGGTGCCGCGCCCGTCCGCGATGAGGACGGCGAAACCCTGCTCGGCGAACCACTGCGAGGACAGGTACGCGCCGCGCGCGTTGAGGGCGCGCTGTGCGTGCGGTCCGCCGTACGGTGCGACCAGCACGGGCAGGGGTGTCTCGCCTTCGCGGTACCAGGACGGCAGGACCAGGGAGGTCGGGATCTTCCGCTCCCCGGCCAGCCAGGACTCCACGCGCACGTCGGGCAGGTCCGGTGCCTCGGCGAAGCTCTCGATCTCCCCGTGGGTGCGCCGGGTCTCGGTGCTGGCCCCCCGCACCACGAACGTCCGTACCCCCGTGAAGTCCAGCGACCTGTGCTGGAGCACGAGGGTGTCCCCGGCCAGGCGCCCGGCGCGCAGACCGCCGTGGCCGTCGTCGGACCCCTCGGGCAGCTCCACCGGGGAGCAGGTCCCCAGCCGGGTGTCGGCCAACCACAGCGACACGTCGCCGGGACGGCCCTCGGGCGAACCGGAGAACAGGACCCGGTCGCCGTCCACCCCCGCGACACCGCGCACGTACACGCCTTCTCCGCTGACCGCGCGGTCCCCGACGTACACCCGGCGCTCGCCGGTGCCGTTCCGGCGGCCGATCCACACCAGCTCACCCGAGGCGGTGAAGTCCGGCACGCCCGGCATGAGCTCGACCCACACGCCGTCGCTCTCGGTGCGGGTCTCCGAGACCAAGCCGGTCGCCGGGTCGGCGCTGAACAGGGAGAGCGTGCGCTGATCGCGGCTCTGCGCGGTGAACACCAGGGTGGGGTCGCCGTCCGGGCCGGTGGTCCAGCCGACCGTCGGCAGGTACGGCAGGTTCTCCCGGTCCCATTCGACGGGGGAGGGGTCCACCCGGCCGTTGCGCCGGTACTCGGTCGGGGACGGCACCGGAAGCACGGCCAGCCGCACGTCCGGGTTAGCCGTCCCGGCCGCCGGATAGCGCAGCGGCTGGGGCTCCTGCCCGGGTTGGTTCGGGTCGCCGACGAACCAGCGGTTCACCTCCGACTCGTCGACCCGGCTGACCGCCAGCGAGCGGCCGTCCGGCGCCCACCAGAAACCGCGCACCCGGCCCATCTCCTCGGCGGAGACCAGGTCGGCCAGGCCCCAGGTGACGTTCTCACCGTCCGGCTCGACCAGCAGCCGGTCGCGGTCCTCGTCGCCGTTGTCGACGGTGTCGATCACCCGGACCGCGCCTCGGTGCACGTAGGCGACCCGGTCACCGGCGGGGTTGATCCGCGGGTCCACGGCCGGGCTGGCCACCGGGAGCTCGCGCGGGGCGGTGTCGTCACCGACCAGGTCCACGTAGAACACCCGCCCGGACAGCGTGAACACCGCGCGGGTGAAGGCGTCGTCCACCGTGTACGACACGATGCCGCCACCGTGCTCGCGCATCCGCTCGCGTCGGGCCCGCTCCTCGGGCGGAAGGTTCTCGTCGTCGGCGCCGAGCGCCTTGGGGTCGGCGAGCACCGTCGCGGTGCCCGTCTCAGCGGAGTACAGCCACAGGCAGGTACCCCTGTCCGTGCCGTCGCGTCCGCGCAGGAAGGTCACGCGTTCCCCGTTCGGGGAGATCTGGAACGCGCGCGGGACTCCGATCGTGAAGCGCTGGGTGCGGGCCTGTTGGCGAGGAAAACTCATAGGCCGATTGTGTCCCATTCAGTGGACGGGGCGCGATGGACTCGTGGCCCTCGGGGAATCCCGCGGAACTCGCCGTCGATGTGGGCGTTCGGACAGGGAAACCGGCATCCGGACGGTATTGTTCGCTGGGTGAAGGACAGGCGACTGATGATGGTGCACGCGCACCCGGACGACGAGAGTATCGTCACCGGGGCGACGCTGGCGAAGTACGCGGCCGAGGGGGCCGGAGTCACCCTGGTGACCTGCACGCTGGGTGAGGAGGGCGAGGTCATCCCCGCCGAGCTCGCGCAGCTGACCTCCGACCGCGAAGATGCCCTGGGCGAGTACCGGAGCGGGGAGCTGGGCAAGGCGTGCGTGGCCCTGGGCGTCCGGGACCACCGCTTCCTCGGCGGCCCCGGGCGCTACCGGGACTCGGGGATGATGGACGGCGCCACCAACGACCACCCCCGGGCCTTCTGGGCCGCCGATGCCGAGGAGGCCGCCCGACGCCTGGCCGAGATCATCCGCGAGGTCCGGCCCCACGTCCTCGTCAGCTACGACGAGCACGGCGGCTACGGCCACCCCGACCACATCCAGGCCCACCAAGTCACCCGCAGGGCCTGCGCCAAGGCCAACGAGCGGGCCATGCCCGGTACGCCCTGGCAGGTCGGCAAGCTCTACGCGATCGCCCAGCCGGTCTCGCGGATCGAGGCCTCCATCGCCCGGCTCAACGAGGAGGCGGGGCCCTTCACCCCGCCCCAGCAGGTGTCCGACATCGCCCGGGGTACCCCCGACGCCGTGGTCACCACCCGGATCGACGCCACCGACCACTGGGCGGCCAAGGCCCTGGCCATGCGCGCGCACGCCACCCAGATCACCGTGGACGGGGAGCGCTTCGCGCTGTCCAACGACATCGCGCAGGAGATCGACGCGGTGGAGCACTACACCCTGCTGTTGGGCCCGCCGCCCAAGGCCGGGGAGGACGGCTACGAGACCGACCTGTTCGCCGGTCTGTGACACCCGGACCGCTGAACCCTGATACCCGGCCCGCTCCGGAGCGCCTACCCTCGACTTCCGTGACCACTCCTGAAACGGCCCAAGAGCCGCGAAGCCGCCTCGCCCTGCTCTCGCCCGTGATGACCGGGCTCTCCTGCGTGATCCTGTTCTGCGGGGGCCTCGCCGTGGGGCTGGCCGCCAGCTTCGGGATGGGCTGGTTCGCCCATTTCTGGGGGCTGGGGCTGCCGGTACAGGCCGGGATCGCGGCGGGTGTGCTCGCGTTCCTGGTCCTGCTGTACGCGCTGTGCCGACTGGCCGGTTGGGGGAGCCGTCGGCAGTCCGGCGCCGCTGCCTTCGCGGTCGGCTTCCTTGTGTCCCTGCTCGGTCTGATCGGCTACCTGCCCGGCGGCAGCATCGTTTTCTCCGACGCCGTCATCAACTACGTCTTCCTCTTCGGTGCCATGGTCGCCCTCGGTGCCGCCGTGGTGCGCAGCGCCGCGTTCCCCCAGGTGCGCGGCCCCGTTTTCCCCACCTCGGTGGTACCGAGCACGGGAGGTCCCTCATCCGGGCCCAGCGGTACCGCAGGTCCCGGATGAGGGACACGGATCAGTTCCAGAACTGCAGCAGCAGCTTGCCGTGGAACATCATCCCGGGAACGGTCGGGTTCGGCAGGATCAGCTCGAACAGCGTGTAGATCAGTGTGTCGAAGAGGTCCCGCACCACGGGAAGCCACAGCACCGCGAACACACCGATCGAGAAGAACAGGCCGTTGACCTTGGCGAACGTCGTCCAGCGCGTGTCGCGGAACGCGGCCAGCACGTGGTAGCCGTCCAGGCCCGGGACCGGCAGCAGGTTGACCAGGGCGCTGGTGAGGTTGGCGAAGGCCAGGAACGCCATTGCGGAGATCGCCCAGTTCACGCTGTCCTGGCCCACCGGCACGAGCAGCGTCACGGTCAGTGCCAGCGCGGCCGAGACCAGCAGGCTGGCCAGCGGCCCGGCCAGCGCCACCATCACACGGCGGCCAGGGCTCGGAATGCGCTCCCAGTTCACGTACGTGGGCGGCCCGTTCAGGCCGAACCCGCCCAGCCCCAGGTACAGCACCGGTAGGACCAGGCCGCCGAAGGCCTCCCGGTAGGCGAACGGGTTGAAGCGCAGGTAACCACTGCCGCGCAGGGAACGGTCCCCGGCGAGATAGGCCGCCAGGGCGTGCGCGAATTCGTGCACGGCCACCGACACGATCCACCCGAGCAGGATGAGCAGCGGCGGGATGAGCGGGGTGACCGCCGTCTCGTCGGTGGCCCAGTCCAGCTCCACGGCACGCCAGGACAGCCATCCCGCGAACCAGGCCAGGCCTAGGAGCAGCACGAACACCGGGCTCGGCGCGAAGTCCGCCCAGCTGGAAGCCTTGGCCGGAGCGCTGTCGCCCGCGTCGTCGTCGTTCGCCTCGGGATCGGCCTCGCCGCTCCGTACGCCCTCCGCGGAGCTTTGGCCGGGGCTGTCCTCCGCGTCCTCGCCCGCGCCGTCTTCGGGCCCGTCGCTGTGCCGCTTCGAGCGCTCCGCGCCGACCCCCGCCGCGTTCAGTGCGTCGTCGGGCATCTGCTCCCACGGGTCGGCGGCGCGTACCTCGTCACCGGACTCCGCTTCGGTGTCGGGGCCGGGCACGTCGTCGGACTCCGCCTTCTGCGGCGGCTCGGGCGTGGGCATGATGCTCCTGCTGGTATGGGGTGGTTCGCGCTCCAGGTTAGGCCCTGCCCTGCACCCCTTCGCAGCGGGTGCCGCACCGCGGAGCGGTCCCGGTTGCGGCCCTTCCACGGGTCCGGTCGCCGCCTCGCCGAGGCCGGTGAACGGTCCTTCGGATGCGCGTGCCGGTGCACGCGCGATGTACGCCTAGACCACGGCGCGGGGCGCCACCGCGGACTTGTGCAGGCACGCCACCGCGAACCTCCGCCCGGGCGCGGTCAGCTCCCGGCGGCCGTCGCTGTCGTCCCCGGTGACCAGGCCGAGTGCTTCCAGCAGCCATCCCACCGCCATCACCATCGCGCGGACCTGGTCGGACGCGGCGTCCGCGGTGCGCCGGTGAGAGGCGGCGTGCCGACCGGCGGCCACCGGTGGTTCCACGGGGCGCCAGCCGGACTCGGTGAGCACCCGCTCGGCCGCCTCGGCGTCCGAGATCCCGCGCCGCGCGTGCGAACCCAGCCCCTGGGGTGAGCGGGCCAGCAGCATGCCCAGGAGGGTCTCCGCGGCCGCCTGTTCGATCCCGCCGGTCCGGCACAGGGTCTCCGTGGCCGCTTGCCACAGTGCCTCGGGGTTCTCCCGCAGCTGCTGGCCGCGGCGGGTGAGTTCGAGCCGACGGCCGGAGCGGCGCACCGCCCGCATCGTCCGCAGTACCTGGTGGAGCGAGATGAGCTGGGTGGCGTCGGTCTCGCTGCGCGGCGGTTCGGGGCAGGTGGACCAGCCGAAGTCCTCACACATCTGCCGGACCACGCCGGGCGAGATGTAGCCGATCTGGGTGAGGGTGATGCCGTCGGCGGCCAGGTCCAGCAGGCGCTGCAGCGGTGCCATGGCGGAGACGGCGGTGCGAGGCACGTCCGCCCCGGCGATGATCTGTCCCACCAGCGGCCACAGGCGCTGCCGGTGCGGGTGGGCCGTGGAGGACATCCAGGCCCGCACCCGTTCCTCGCGGACACGGTCCAGATGGCTGAGGCCGCGGTGGTCCGGCTGGGTGAGGAAGGACCGGGCGAACCGCTCCTGGGCGGGACGCCACCCGCGCTTGCCGGGCCGGATGTCGCCGAGGGAGATCGCCAGCTCGAGGGCGGCGGCGGTCTCTCTTCGGGCGTGCAGTTCGACGTCGCCGACGGCGGTGCCCCAGGTGAGTTCGGGCAGGTCAGGCGGTTCCACCCCGGACTCCCACATGAGCCGTTCGTACATGGCCAGGGCGGCCGTGTGATCCTTGTCATAGAGGGCGAGCAGGGTGGCGGTCTCGTTGGCGGAGCACACCTGCGCGTAGCGGTAGAGCTGGAGGAGCTGGAAGAGGTGGCCGAGCGAGCGGACCGCGAAGAGCCGGTCCTCGGAGGAGTTCTGGAAGCGCATGGGGAGCTCGTACCAGCAGAAGCGCTGTATGGCGTGTTGGTTGAGCCGTTGGATCTCCTGCTCGGGGGCGAGCGTGTCCAGGGCCAGACGCGCCATGTCGGCGGCCCGCTCGTCCCGCCGGGCCAGTTCGGCGAGGGCGGACGCGACTGCCTCCCGCATAATGGGCGCCACCTCCCCGCGTACCTCGTGCCCGTCCGCCTGTTGAGACGGCCGGGCGCGGTGCTTCGTTGTCTGCCCGAGGGCACGGTTGGGGGAACGTGCCGGGGCTGAGCCTCTCCTACCCCGGAAAAGGCGAAGAATGCCTGCTTGCGGGCGCCGATAGGCGCCCTCCACGACCCGCTGTGCGGGCCGTGCTCGGTCAACTGCGGGGGCCCCTGCCACGCCGACGAGGGGGAACGGGGGGGACGACACGGCTGGCGACGATGTCGGCTTCGGCGACCTCCACTGTGGAGTTGTCCCTACGACGTAGGCTGAGTACACCGTCGGCCCAGGACTCCACCACACCGATGATATCGGTGAAGGCGCCTTCGGGGAGGGAGATTCGTACGGTGACCCGCTTGCCGAGGTCCTCTGGGACGATCCTGTGGACCAGCTGTCCGCGCAAGTGCATAATTCCCGCCCCCGAGTGTGCGATGGGTGTTCTCCGACGCCATACTAGGAGTACGACATCTGTGCCAATTGCTTGAAGAGCCGGGAACACGGACGACGCCCGCACGTCGGACCGGTGGCCCGGGAGCTCTGAAGGTCCCCGCCTCCCCCGGGTAAGCGGGGGTGAGACAAGGAGTACGACGTGACCTACGTCATCGCGCAACCCTGTGTTGATGTGCTGGACAAGGGATGCATTGACGAGTGCCCCGTGGACTGCATCTACGAGGGCGACCGCATGCTCTATATCCACCCGGACGAGTGCGTTGACTGTGGTGCGTGTGAGCCGGTTTGCCCCGTCGAGGCCATCTACTACGAGGACGACCTGCCCGAGCAGTGGTCCGACTTCTACAAGGCCAATGTCGACTTCTTCGACGACATCGGCTCGCCCGGCGGCGCCTCCAAGGTCGGCAAGATCGACCGGGACCACCCGATCGTCGCCAAGCTGCCTCCGCAGGCCGAGTAGCGGCGGCCCGCCTCCGCATCCCCTTGGCGCAGAGTATGCGTGGGTGTGAGGCCAGCCAGAGTGTGAGTGTCGCGTCGACCTCCGAGCAGGGGTCGGCGCGACGCTGTTGTGTGCGGGTCCGCGCGGATCCCCGTAGAGGTAGCGACCAGGGTAGAGGTGGCGAAGAGGATGGAGAGTGCACCGATGGGTGAACGGCGACCGGTGACGGACCGGCTTCCGACCTTCCCATGGGACCGGCTGACTCCGTACAAGAAGACGGCCGCGGCCCACCCCGACGGCATCGTCGACCTGTCCGTCGGCACACCCGTCGACCCGGTGCCCGCCAACCTCAGGAAGGCTCTCGCGGACGCGGCGGACTCACCCGGCTACCCGCTCACCTGGGGCACGCCCGAACTACGTGCCTCGATTCAGGGCTGGCTGGAGCGCCGCCACGGCGTCCGTGTCGCCGACGGTGCTGTGCTGCCCACCATGGGGTCCAAGGAGCTGGTGGCCTGGCTGCCGACCCTGCTGGGCCTGGGCGCGGGAGACACCGTCGTCCACCCCGAACTCGCCTACCCGACCTACGACGTGGGCGTGCGGATCGCCGGGGCCACCCCGGTCGCCTCCGACGGCCTCACCTCCCTCGGCCCGGCCGACGTGAAGCTGGTGTGGGTGAACTCGCCCGGCAACCCGACCGGCCGCGTCCTCGGCGTGGACCACCTGCGCAAGGTCGTGGACTGGGCCCGTGAACGCGGCGCGATCGTCGCCTCCGACGAGTGCTACCTGGACCTCGGCTGGGACGGTACGGAACCGGTCTCGATCCTGCACCCGGACGTGTGCGGCGGCTCGCACGACAACCTGCTCGCCGTGCACTCGCTCTCCAAGCGCTCCAACCTCGCCGGATACCGGGCCGCCTTCGTCGCGGGTGACCCGGGCCTGGTCTCCGAACTCCTGGCGGTGCGCAAGCACGCGGGGATGATCGTGCCCGCACCCGTCCAAGCGGCTATGAAGGCCGCCCTGGACGACGACGGGCACGCCGCGGAGCAGAAGGAGCGGTACCGGGTGCGCCGCAGCAAGCTCCGGGCCGCCTTCGAGGGTGCCGGGTGGACCATCGAGCACTCCGACGCGGGCCTGTACCTGTGGGCCAGCCACCCGGACCACGATTCCTGGGGCGCGGTGGGAACCCTCGCCGACCGCGGCATCCTGGTCGCTCCGGGTGCCTTCTACGGTCCCACCGGGGGTCGGCACGTCCGAGTGGCCTTCACCGCCACCGACGACCGGGTGGACACCGCGGCTAAGCGCCTCGCCGAGTAGCCGCTCAACCGTTGCTGATGTCTTAAGCGAACATCAGCATCCCGTGCATTTCTGTACGAAAGGTCCGTGACGGTGTCACCACAACCGGGGTTGGGTGTCCTGACGACGGTGTCCCGTTTCTTTCCGCCTGTGCGGTCTTGCGCCACCAGCCCGCCCCGCACCCGCCGAACGGCGGGTGCGGGTGGTGCGGGTCTTACGGTCGGCTCCACGGGCCTTCAGAGCCCTCGCTCCCCGGTCTCCGGCCACTCCGGTACCGGTACTGCCCACCTGCGCCGCCAGGGCGGCGAGGTTGCGTGCTGCGTTCACATCCCGGTCCAACACCAGGGGACATGCGTCGCAGTCGAACACCCGGACGTGCAGCGGCAACTTGGCTTTCGTCGCCCCGCACCCCGAGCAGGTCCTACTACTGGCAAACCACCGGTCGGCCACCACCAAGCGCCCGCCATTCCAGGTGGTCTTGTAGTCCAGTTGGCGGCGGATCTGACCGAACCCCGCATCCCGGATGCGGCGGGCCAGACGCCGGTTCTTGACCATCCCGGCCACGTTCAGGTCTTCGATGACCACCGTGCCGTACTCGCCCGCCAGCGCAGTGGTCAGGTGGTGCAGCGCGTCGGTGCGCAGGTTCGCCACCCGGTGGTGCACCTTGTTTCGGGCCCGGTCGGCCTGGACCCACCGCTTGGAAGGAGGGCGCCCGGTGCGCCGGTCCGGACCCTGGCGCCGCGACACCCTGCGCGAGGCCCGGCGCAGGTCGGTCAGTGCCCCCTCCAGGTGGCGGGGGTTGGCCACCTGCCACACCCCACCGTCGCAGTCGGCGACCACCGCCAAAGACTTCACTCCCAGGTCCACCCCGGCCACCCCCTCCGGGCGGGCCGGGACACGGGGAGCGCGTTCGATCTCGACCTGGAAGGACACCTGCCACCGCCCCCGCCGGTGCGACACCGTGGCCGACAGGATCCGCGCGGTCCCATTCGCCAGGCGGCGGTGGAGTTTGCGGGTGGACTCATGGGTACGCACCCGCCCCACCACCGGCAACGTGACATGACGCCGGGTGTCCTCACACCGGATTACCCCGGTGGTGAACCGGCACGACAGCGGGCCCGGTGCTTGGACTTGGGCCGCGGCACCCCCACCCTCGGACCCTTGCGATCGCCGCGCTTGGCGGCGGCATAGGCATCGAAGCCGGCCGCCGCGTTCGCCAGGCCGGTGTTGTAGGCCTCCTTGGAGTTGTCCGCCCACCAGGAAGCGAACCGGGGATCATCCCTCTTTGCGGCGTTGAACGCCCGCCGCAGGGCGGGCAGCGACCAGGACCGCCACGGGGTGCGCTCAGACTCAGCAACCCCATAGGAGGCCTCGGCATTGCGTTGGTCCCAGGTGGCCAGGACGTGGTTGCGGGCCCAGTTGAAGGCCGTCCGGGCCCCGCCGCAGTGCGAGCGCAACCGCTGCTCGGTCTCGGCCCCCGGGTCCAGAGCGAAGACGTAGGCCTGGACCACGTGCCCGGGGCGGGGCTGAAACCCCCGCTTCTTCTTCGGCTTCTTCTTGTTCTTGCCTTCTGCTTGTTGCTCGTCCTGCTGTAGGGCGGTCTCGGCCACGGGTCTCACCCCCTTTCCCGGTGTCTCGTTCGCACGTTCGAGAAAGACGTTAGCGGAGCGGGTGGGCCGGTGTGGGGGAATCGGCGAACTCCCCCTGGTTCTTTTCCCAAGGGGAATCGATCCGCATGTTTAGCTGTGCGCTGGTGGCCTGCGGCCGTCGTGATCTTTGTTGACGGGAGTGGATGGTTGCTGGGGGAACCCCGAACAGCTCACAACCCCGGGGAACGTAGCCGCTCAACGCCGGGGGAGTAGGGCACGCTGGACCTCGGGCCACTCCACGTGGTCCAGGTCGCCCCAGGGGAGGCCGGAGAGGTCCTCGAGGACCGCTCTCAGCGTCGCCAGGCCGTCATCGTCGACTACCTGATTCCCGCCGTCCCGGTGGTCCAGCACCAGTGCGGTCACGTACGTCCGCAGTGGGGACAGGCCCTCGTGCGCCGCCCTTCTCGCCTGGGCGTGCCACCGGGCGTCGTGGGGGAGCCAGCAGGCGATGACTTCGGTGGGCTCGGACACGGGGGTCACTCGTACCGGGGTTTTCCGCAGTTCTTGCACTTCTGTTCCACGCCACCGTTCCACGTGTTCCAGTAGGGGCTGTGCATGTGCACCTCCGAGGAGTTCCTAGCACGGTATCGCGGTCAAGAATCCTCTGTGACGTGCACTGACCCACGCACTGACCCACGGGCGAGGGCCACGGTTCCAAGGCAGGGGGCGGGCCGCCCGGTGCGCTCCGGCGGCGCCCCACCGCTCATGCGGGACCACGCGCTAACGCAGCACCACGCGTCCCCCCGTGTCGTCGTCCACCTCGGACCACGCCTCAGCGCCGTCCAGCCCGTTGGAGGCCTGCCACTGCTGGCCGTCGTAGGTCACCGACGTCAGCCCGTACTCCTCGGCGTGCACCACGGACCACAGGGCCATCGCCCACCCCAGGTCACCGGTCTGCGGGGGGTCGTCCGTGGGCAGGGTGGCCGGATCGGTGCCGAACACCCTGGTCAGCTCGTCCAAGGCACCCGCGGTGTCGGCGTCGCTGGCCTGGAATTCAGTCACATCGTCCGATGCGAACCAGCAGGTGACCGCCGGTCCCTTCCGGCCGCTGAGGGTCTCGGCCATCCTGGCGGACAGGTCCTCGTGCTGGTCGTAGGCGAATCCGTGGGCACTGCGCTGGACCCGCTGGGCGGCCTCGTAGACCGGGAGCTCCTCCCAGCCGCTCACCTCGGCGAGTTCGTCGTAGAACGCCCTGCTGGAGAGCACCGGGTCCAGGATCTCCTCCGGTTCCCCCCACTCCTGGGACGGACGCTGTTGGAAGAGGCCCAACGAGTCCCGGTCGCCGTGCTGCACGTTGTAGAAGGTCGACTCCTGCCACACCGTCGCGTAGGCCACCGTCACCGCTTCTTCGGGCATGTTGCGGCTGAACGCCACGCCGCCCACGGTCGCCGCGTTCACCGCTTGGCTGACCTCCATGTCGTAGCGGCCGTCCGACAGGCTCAGGCGGCAGCCCGGTTCGGGCTCGTCCCTGGTGTCGAGCGGCTCGAACGTGGTGATCACGTAGTACCCCCCGGCGACGAACAGGCCGCACATGAAGGTCAGGGCGAGGAGGATTTTGGCGAACGCGGAGAACTTCCTGCGCTTAGTGGGCACGGGCGAACCAAGGGTCGACGACAGATGGGGCACACGGGTTCCCGTCCTCGAACCGGCGTCCGCGAGACCGTGCACCGGGCGCGCCGGGGCGGGCGGAGTAGCCGTCCCTGGCGGGCCTCGGGCGAATTGTAGTCGGCCCGCGGCGCCATCACAGGGGGGTGCGCCGCGGCTCGGCGAAGGAGTGGCGAAACGCTCAGAACGGCGCGGGCGGGGCGCATGCCCGGCACCCCCGGGAAGCGACTAACGTTGGTGTACATGACCAGCTCGTACAAGAGTCCGCTGCCCGACCAGATCGATGAACTCTGGGAGCAGCGCTCCGAACTCACCCCCGGCCATACCGAAGCGCGCGCGATCATCACCGGCGCCATCGACCAGATCGACGAGGGTAAGGCCCGTGTGGCCTTCGTCGACCCCGACACCAACGACGTGGTCGTCGACGAGCGCGCCAAGCGCTCCATCCTCCTCGGCTTCAAGGTCCTGGACATGCAGGAGTCGACGGTAGGGGACTTCTACTACCACGACCGCATGCCGCTGAAGACCCGCTTCGACGGTGTCCGCGTCGTCGCCGGCGCGATCGCCCGCTGGGGCTCCTACCTCGCACCGGGCGTCGTCCTCATGCCTTCCTTCACCAACATCGGCGCCTACGTCGGTTCCGGCACGATGGTCGACACCTGGGCCACCGTCGGTTCCTGCGCCCAGGTCGGCGAGAAGGTCCACCTGTCCGGCGGCGTCGGCGTCGGCGGCGTGCTCGAGCCGCCGCAGGCCTCCCCGGTCATCATCGAGGACGAGGCCTTCCTCGGTTCGCGCAGCATGGTGGTCGAGGGCGCCCGCGTGCGCAAGGGCGCCAAGCTCGGCGCGGGCACCATCCTCACCTCGTCCACGCGCGTCTTCGACGCCGAGACCGGCGAGGAACTGCCCCGCGGCGAGGCCCCGGCCTGGTCGGTGTGTGTCACCGCCAACCGCAACAAGAGCTTCCCCGGCGGCGAATTCGGCATGCCCGTCCTGCTGGTGCTCAAGCGCCTCGAAGAGGGCCAGGAGCACGACAAGCTCGCCCTGAACGACCTGCTCCGCGAGCACGGCGTCAACGCATAGCAGCGGACGGCCCCGCGTTCGGGACCGTTCGGTTAGGGGCGCCCTTCCCACCGTGGGAGGGTGCCCCGCCTTCTGTTCTAAGGTGGCCACGTGTCGTGCGCACACCGAACGCGGCGGTGCGCCCGCACACCCCCACGCCAACGCACACCTCACCGAAACGGGGCGACAACATGCTGGACCTGACCTCGGACGTAGCGGACCTGACCGCTGCCCTCGTGGACACACGTTCCGAGAGCGGTGACGAGAAGGCCCTCGCCGACGCGGTCGAGAGCGCCCTGTCGGCCCTGCCCCACCTCACTGTCGCCCGGGACGGCGACGCCGTCGTCGCCCGCACCGACCTCGGTCGTGACCGGCGGGTCGTGATCGCCGGTCACCTCGACACCGTGCCGATCGTCGAGAACGTGCCCTCCCGTGTGGACGGAGACCTCCTCTACGGCTGCGGCACCTCGGACATGAAGGCCGGGGTGGCGGTCCAGCTCAAACTGGCCGCACTGGTCACCGAACCGGTCCACGACGTCACCTACGTCTTCTACGACAACGAGGAGGTCGACGCCTCGCGCAACGGCCTCCGCCGCATGGCGCGCAACCACCCCGAATGGCTCGCCGGCGACTTCGCGATCCTCATGGAGCCCACCGACGGGGTGATCGAGGGCGGCTGCCAGGGCACCATGCGCGTGGACGTGAAGGCCTCCGGAAAGCGCGCGCACAGTGCGCGTTCCTGGCGGGGGGAGAACGCCATCCACAAGGCGGGCGCGGTCCTGGACGTCCTGCGCGCCTACACGCCCAGGCAGCCGGAGGTGGAAGGGCTCACCTTCCACGAGGGCCTCAACGCGGTGTCCGTCGAGGGCGGTGTGGCCGGGAACGTCATCCCGGACGAGTGCGTGGTCCGGGTGAACTACCGGTACGCACCCGACCATTCGCCCGCCGAGGCCGAGGCGCACCTGCGCGAGCTCTTCGCGGGGTTCGAGGTCACGGTGACCGACTCCGCCGCCCCGGCCCGCCCCGGCCTCGACGACCCGTCGGCCGCCGCCTTCGTCACCGCCGTGGGTGAGGGGGAGGCCCGTGCCAAGCTCGGCTGGACCGACGTCTCGCGCTTCTCCGAGCTGGGGGTGCCCGCGGTCAACTACGGCCCCGGCGATCCGATGCTCGCGCACACCCGTGACGAGTACGCCAAGATCCCGCAGATCCGTGAGGCGGAGGAGCGTATGGTCGCCTGGCTCACCGGCCGGCGCTGACCAGCGCCGACCAGACCGGGAGCAGTGCTGGCCCCAGTGAACCCGCAACGGCCGCTACCGGCCACCGGCGCGTCACGCGTGGTTAAGGTGCGGGGTTGCCCTGGACGGATAGCTTTACGGGCATGACGGAAGACGAGAACGTGAGGAGCGCCGGGCCACTCACCTACCGTGGCCGCGCGATCCCCGACACCACCACCGACCAGCGACTCCTCGACCGGCGGGGGCCCTCCGACTGGGTGCACACCGACCCTTGGCGGGTACTCCGGATCCAGTCGGAGTTCGTGGAGGGCTTCGGGCTGCTGTCCGAACTCCCCTCCGCGGTCAGTGTCTTCGGCTCGGCGCGGATCAAGCCCGGGACCGAGTACTACGACCTGGGCGTCACGGTCGGGGCCAAGCTCGCCGAGGCCGGGTACGCCACCATCACGGGTGGCGGTCCCGGCATGATGGAGGCGGCCAACAAGGGTGCCCAGCAGGCGTCCGGCATGTCGGTCGGGCTCGGGATCGAGCTGCCGTTCGAGCAGTCGCTCAACTCCTACATCGACATGGGGATGACCTTCCGGTACTTCTTCGTCCGCAAGACGATGTTCGTGAAGTACTCGCAGGCGTTCGTCGTGCTGCCCGGCGGCCTCGGGACGCTGGACGAACTGTTCGAGGCGATCACCTTGGTTCAGACCAAGAAGATCACCCGCTTCCCCGTGGTGCTGGTGGGCACCGAGTTCTGGGCCGGCCTACGGGACTGGGTGGAGGCCAGCCTGCTCAAGCACGGCCTGATCGCTGAGAAGGACATGGAGCTCCTCCACGTCACCGACGACCCCGACGAAGCCGTGCGCATCATCCAGCGGGCGCACCTGCACATCGAGAACAAGTTCGAGCGCAACCAGCCCGGACCCTCCAGCTGAGCCACCGGCCGGACGCGGGGCCGCCCCGGTCAGGCGAGACCCCTGCGGACGGCCGCGGGCGGGCGTTCACCGCGCACCGAAGCGACCATGTCCAGCGCCCGCCGGACCCGTTCCGGGTGCTCGGTGACGAACACCCGGGCGCCGGCCCAGGCGTACACCGTCGCGAGGGAGACCTCCTCGGCCGCTGCCACCGGCACGGCGCCCACGATTCCGGGGGGTGCCGGGGGCAGGTCCTTGCGCGGACCCTGCCCTTCCGCGCGGCCGCAGCGGACCAGGACGGTGCTTCCCGCCGAGGCGAGGTCCGCCACCCGCGCGGCGGGCGGCCGGTTCCCGGTGTCCACTGCTTCGGAGAAGAGTTCGGCGTCCCCGGCCTCCGGCAGGAAGGGCTCGGCGGAGGCCGAGAGGGCGTCGGGGGTCAGGACCAGGAAGCGCGGTTTCGACACCCGTCGAGTCTCCCACGCTTGGACACTCCCAGGGGCTGGGGACGTGTGGCACGATCGATGCCGTGCCTACCTTCATCATGATCCTGGTTGCGGCGGCCGCGCTCGCCGTGCTCGTCGGCGTGGTCTACGTCGTGCTCGGCAAGGGCGGGCAGCTCGCCCGGTTCGAGGCCGACCACCCGCCGCTGAACCTGCCCGAGGGGCGGCCCGTGGGCTCGCGGGATCTGAGCGATCTGCTGATTCCCCTGGCCATGTGGGGCTACCACGTGCGGGCGGTCGACGCGCTGCTGATCCGGCTCACCGCCACCCTGCGCGAGCGCGAGGAGAGGATCGAGGACCTGGAATGGCGTCTGGCCCGCATGGACCCGTCCTACGTTCCCCGGGGCACCGGTCCCCAGCCCGGCTCGTACCTGCCGGGTGACGACGAGGGAACCCCCGCAGAGGCATACGCGCCAGAGGAGGGTGCCGAGGCGACATCTCTCACCGGTAACGGCGTCGGCGCGGGTACCGGGGCCGACGAACCCTCCCCGCGGGGCAATGACGCCACGGTCGGTGGAAGCGGGCGTGATGACCAGGCCTAACGCCTGTTCCCCGGCATGCTTCGGGGCGACCCTGCCTCCTTCGGTACGCGGGTGAAAGCCCGAACAAGCCGTCGGTCCTATGCCGTGCATCACATCCGAACTGTCGTGCTTGGTCCGATGTGAAGCGTCCGGGTGCTCTATTCTCAGTCGCTGTACATGCGTACCCCCACTCCTCCGGAGCGGGGGACCGTCGGTGAGGATGGCGAGGATGGACACAGCAGCCGAACTCAGGTCCGGTGCCGAGGACGGCCCCGGGGACTCCTCCACCCCGGTGCGCCAGATGTCCTTGTGGCCGCCGCCCCGTTCGACGCGGCACAGTGGCAAGCGCCGCCGTCAGATCACCAAGGTGCTCGTGATCGCCTCGGTGCTCCTGCTGGTCGGCGGTGGTGCCGCCGCGGCCTGGACCTACCTGGACGGCTCCGGCGACGACCCGGTCACCGTCACGTCCGACCCCGGCGAGTTCGAGGGCGATTGGTCGGGACAGATGGAGCAGGTCAACACCGAGGGAGACCCCGTCGCCGCGTGGGACGCGCAGGTGCGGATCGAAGAGGGAGCCGAGCGCGGCAGCACCGCGTGGACCACGTTCTCGTGCTCCGGAACGCTGGAACTGTCCGCGCGCGACGGTGACCGGCTGGTGTACGCCTACACGGAGACCTCCGACCCCGAGGACCGCTGTGTCGACGAGTCCGAGCTGACCCTGTGGCCCGCTTCGGACGGCCAGGGGCTCAACGCGGAGTGGTCCTCCGTCACCGGGGAGGGAACCCGCATGGTTTCCACCGGAACCCTGGACTGAATCCGAGGCGGGCCGAAAGCCCCGGATCGTATCCCCTGAATCCCGGGCGGGAGCTCCGGAACGGGGCGAATTCTCCTCAGGGGATCCCTTGGGCGCACCGCGGGTGACTTCCTGGTTTGTTCCCCGGACGGGTGGTAGAGGTCCGTTGGGGCCCTCTTGCCTCGCGCGGGTTTCGGTCAGGACCGATATAACCTTACTGACCGACGATTCCTCGTTGGTAGGCACTCACGGAGGCGGCCCGGCTGTCGCCTGGCGCACACGCAGGGGTCAACCTCCGAGATAATGGTCGAAGAGTGATTCGCGTCCCTTGAGTCCCACGGGCACGAGTCACGCGGAAGCCGGCCTGAGGCTCCGGAGCCGAGACGCCCCGCGGATCGGCGCCGGTGCTGTGGGTCGGCCCCCGTCACCCGCGAGGAACACCTAGAAAGGGGAATGGCATGGCGGCGATGAAGCCGAGGACCAGCGATGGGCCGATGGAGGTCACCAAGGAGGGTCGCGGCATCATCATGCGGGTCCCGCTCGAGGGCGGCGGCCGTCTGGTCGTGGAGCTCACGCCCGACGAGGCGACCGAACTGCGGGACGCACTGCGGGGCGTCGTCGGATAGCTCAGCGGATCCCCGTTAGCTCGGTGAACACCCGATCCCCCACCTGGGCCGGAAACCCCTGACGACCCCCGAGGTTGCACACCTCCAGAACGAGTGAACGATTGTGAGCGGCCTGTGCCATTCGCCACGGAGATCCACCCCGTACCGGGGACCCTCGCCGAAACCACCGCGGACCTGCAGGTCCTGCCCGTGTTCGCGGGAGAGGAAGGTCCGGAGCCGGCCGACGGGGTCACGGACAGGGGACTGACACAGGTCCTTCCGTCACCGCTCTCGGATCTGTTCGCGCACTATGCGCTCACCGGCAAGCCCGGTGAGCTCTCCCAGTTCCCGGTGTCCCGGGACGGGGGCCTGGTCCGCCTGGCCCTTCTCGGGGTCGGCTCGGGTAGCCCCGACGACCTCCGAAAGGCGGGCGCCGCCCTCTCCCGGGCCGCACGGGGCAAGGAGCACGTCGCCCTCGCCTGGCCGGGCGGCGGCGGGGAGGCCGCTACGGCCTTCGCCGAGGGCGCGCTCCTCGCCTCCTACACCTTCACGCTCAAGACCGCCGAAACCCCCAAGGGGCAGCGCCCCGCGGCCGTCATCGACGTCGTAGGAGACACCGCGGAGCTCGCCGCCGCGCTCACTCTCGGCTCCGACCTGGCCGGGGCCACCGCTCTGGCCCGGGACTTGATCAACACCCCCTCGTTGACCAAGAACCCCGAGTGGATGGCCACGCGGGCCGACGAGGTAGCCGAGAGCGCCAAGCTCGCGCTGCGTGTCTGGGACGAGAACGACCTGGCGGAGCAGGGCTTCGGCGCCATCCTCGGTGTCGGCCAGGGCTCGTCGCGTCCGCCCCGCTTGGTCCAGCTGTCGTACACCCCGGAGAATCCCACCGGGCACGTGGTGCTGGTCGGTAAGGGCATCACCTTCGACACCGGCGGGCTTTCGCTCAAGCCCAACGACAACATGTCGCTGATGAAGACCGACATGAGCGGCTCGGCGATCGTGCTGGCCGTGCTCTCCGCGCTGGCCTCCGTGGGTGCCGGCGTCCGTGTCACGGGCCTGCTCGCTCTGGCGGAGAACGCCTTCGCGGGGGACTCCACCCGGATCGGCGACGTGCTCACCACGTACACGGGCAAGACCGTGGAGGTACTCAACTCCGACGCCGAGGGGCGCCTGGTCCTGGCCGACGCCATGGGCTACGCGAGCACCGAGCTCGCGCCGGACGTCCTGGTCGACGTCGCCACGCTCACCGGCGCCGCCAAAGTGGCGCTGGGCACCGGGGTCGGCGCGCTCTACAGCAACGACGACGCGCTCTCCAAGGACTTGGAAGCCGCGGGCCGTGACTCCGGTGAACCGCTGTGGCGGATGCCGCTCACCGAGGAGTACGCGCCCACCACCGAGTCCCGCGTGGCGGACCTCGCCAACATCGGTACCCGGGGCGGCGACTTCGGCCCCGCCGGTGCCACCGACGCGGCACTCTTCCTCCGCGAGTTCACCGGCGGCCTGCCTTGGGCCCACCTCGACATCGCGGGCCCCGGCCGCTCCATGCAGGAGAGCGGGGTGCTGAGCAAGGGCGGCACGGCCTTCGCCACCCGTACCCTGCTGCGCTGGCTCGCTGACAGGTAGCTGAGAGGGAGCGGTGCAGAAGGCCCCGAGCGAGGTCTCGGGGCCGGAAGGCGGAGGGCCTTCCTACGGGCGGATCGCCGCCAGGAGGCCCTCCCCCACGGGGACCAGCAGCGGGATGAACGTCTCGTCGTCCCGCATCCGCTGCATGACCTCCCGCACCGCGACCTCCGCCGGGCCCGGCACCCGCAGCGGCCCGTCCGGCTCGCCGGGCGCCGTCATCACGTTGTTGAACACCACGACCCCGCCCGGGCGCAGAAGCCGCAGCGCTTCCTCCAGGTACGCGGGGTAGGAGATCTGGTCGGCGTCGACGGAAACCATGTCGTAGCCGCCGTCGGTGAGCCTGGGAAGCACCTCCAGCGCGGTGCCGCGGATCAGCCTGGCCCGGCCCGCGCCGAAACCTGCCCTCGCGAAGGCCGAGCGGGCGTAGTCCTGGTAGGCGGCATTGACGTCCACCGTCGTGAGAATCCCCTCCGGGGACATACCCCGCAGCAGCCAGATCCCCGACGTGCCGCACCCGGTGCCGATCTCCACCACCGACTTGGCCCCTATTGCGGCCGTGAGGAACCGCAGGGCGGCCCCTGTCGCCGCGTCCACCGGGGGCGCCGCGGAGCGGACCCCTGCGTCGTAGGCTTCCGCCAGAGGACCGTCGCCCATGGCGTTCTCCTCGAACCGAGCCTGCTCGGTCCGGACCCACGCGGTCCGGGCGACGCTCTCTTCTGCGCTGATGACGGCCTCCATGACCTGCTGAATATCCTGGGAAGGAGCTCTGACCGGCGGGTCGTCACTCACCGTAGAATGGTGGTCGCGGCCAGACAGTGTCCCTGGTCAAAAGAGTAGCCTGAACCGGTCCGAACTCCGAGTGTGGCGACGGGAACTTAATCGGCGTTCCCTGACGTTGAAACGGGATGAACGTACGTTGACCGCCACGAAGCAAACTCCCCCCAGCCAACCCTCGTGTGGTGCGTCAACGGGATGAAGGGAGCTGCGGTGCCAGAGACCGGCCCTGCCGTCGAGTTCGAGGCATGGGAACCCCCGAGCTGGGAAGAGGTCGTGCGGGTTCACTCGCCGCGTGTCTACCGCCTGGCCTACCGACTCGCCGGCAACAAGCACGACGCCGAGGACCTCACCCAAGAGGTCTTCATCCGGGTGTTCCGCTCCCTCGCCAACTACACCCCCGGAACCTTCGAGGGGTGGCTGCACCGCATCACCACCAACCTCTTCCTCGACATGGCCCGGCGCAAGGCCCGCATCCGCTTCGAGGGGCTGGCCGACAACGCCGACGAACGCCTGGAGGGGCGCGAGCCCTCACCCGCCCAGCGCTATGACGACCGGCACTTCGACGCCGATATCCAGGGGGCGCTGGACGCACTGCCCGCCGAGTTTCGCGCGCCGGTGGTGCTGTGCGATATCGAAGGGCTCTCCTACGAGGAGATCGCGGCCACGCTCGACGTCAAACTCGGCACTGTCCGCAGCCGCATCCACCGGGGCCGCGCCCAGCTGCGCCGGGCACTGGAGCACCGGCGGTCACTCGCCGCCGAGCACGGCACACGGGCTGCCGAGGCCAGTACACCGGGCGGCGGAGCGAACGTGACCAAGGAGGCGGAGTGAGCATGGACCACCTCGGAGAGCGCCTCTCGGCGCTCATCGACGGGGAACTGGGCGCCGCCGAACACGAGCGCGCCCTCATCCATCTGGCCAAGTGCGAGTCCTGCCGGTTCGAGGCCGACATGACCCGCAGGCTCAAGCGCCGCCTCACCGGGCTCGGTGAACCCGAACCCGACATGGACTTCATGGGACGCCTGATGTCCCAGCCCGGACTGGGCGCGACCCGTGATCGGGGTGATCGCGGGCCGTCGGACCCGCCGCCGTCCAGCCCTTTCGGGTCCAGCCCGCCACTGGGGTCCTCCCGCCCCCTCGGCGGCTTCCCGGGCGGCGGGCCGCTGTCGGCCACCGAGACCGGGCCGACGCCGCCCCGCGAGCAGCAGCGCACCAGGACGCAAGGCCCCGTCCGGCCGCGTACCGAGAGCCCGAGCGTCGCCGACCGGGTCTCCGGCCTGCTGCCGAACTTCTCCGGTGGGCGTTACGCGGTCGCGGGCCTCGCGGTGACGACGGCGCTCCTGGGGAGCGCCTTCATCGCCGGCGGTGACGCCGAGGACGCTCCCGTGGTGGAACCCCGGCTGTCCGACTACGCCGTCGACCATGCGGTGAGTAGCCGTCAGATCCCCGTGGTCGACCCACCGATCGACCCGCTGCCCGTCGTGGACGAGGGCCCCTCTGACACGACCGAAACGACCCGGTGAGGTCTGGGGAACCCTCTTCCGGTGCGAGGTCCGGGCCCGCGAACGTCATCACCATCGCTCTGCTGTGCGTGCTCCTGCTGACCGGCGGGGTCCACCCTGAGGCGGCCTCGGTCCCGGCAGAAGGCGAGGACCACGGCATGCCCGTGCTGCAGCGTGCCGCGGCGGCTGACGGGAGGGTGGCCTACACCGCGGTCCGCGAGGTGCGGGGCCCGGAGGGCTCCGGTCAGGACCGTGTCGACGTCAGCGTGGTCAACCGGCCGGGCCAGGGCATGGCCATGTCGTCCCCGGGAGAGGACGAGCACGCATTCGTGGTGCTCTCCTCGACCGCCCTGGAGTCCTTGGACGAACGCCTGTTGGGCATGCTCGCGGACACCTACAACGTGGTGGACGCGGGCATCGACGAACTCGACGGCCGCCCGGCTCACCTGGTCGAGGCGGTGCGTGCGGACTCCACCGTGGCCGGAAGATTCTGGGTGGACACCGAGACCGACCTGCTCCTCGGTCGCACGGTGTACGACCGGGCGGAGGAACCCGCGTTCAGCAGCCGGCTTACCGGCCTGCGCTTCAGTGACCGGGACTGGCCGGACGAGGCCCATGGGGACTCGCCCTGGGGCGACGCGCTGAACCGCGCCGAGCGGGACGGGCTGCGTGATGCCGGATGGGCGGTGCCCGAACACCTGACCTGGGACCTGCGGCTGGTCGACGCCCGGTCCAAGCACTACGAGGACGAACGTGTCGTGCATGCCGTCTATTCGGACGGTCTGTCCCAGGTGTCGGTATTTACGCAACGTGGCAAGCTGGGAACCGGCCATCTCTCCACACTTCGTAACGGATACACCGGAACCGGGGCGGGGGTAGATGGCGTCACAACAGAGCACGACACGATCTTCGGCGGAGATGTGGGCCAGTACCAGAGTGTGTGGCAGGCGAACGGGTTCGTCTACACGGTCCTGGCCGACGCCCCCGCGGACCTGGCATCCTCGGCGGTCGTCGCGTTGCCGGGGCCCGACGGCTCCGGTTTCTGGGCCAGGGTGCAGCGGGGCCTGTCCAGGCTGGGCCCCCTCTAGGAGGCCCAGCCGGCCGACGGAACGTGTGCGGAGCCGAAAGCCAAGCGAAACACGGAGCAGGTCTTGAGTCAGGACAACGGCCGTTCGGAACCCTCGGAGGGCGGGGGACCGCCCCCTTCGAACGGTGGAGTACCTCAGCGCGGTGTGCCGGACACACCGGCCCCGGGTCAGGCACCTGCGGAACCACCCCAGCGGCCCCCCGGAGGGTGGATGCCCCCACCCGGGCCCGCGAACCAGCAGCCCCCGCCGCCACCGAACCGCCCCGTGAATCAGGGCGCCCCAGGTGCGCCCACCGGCGGTGGACCGCCTGCCCAACCCGCCCAACAGGGCGCGCACGGCCACTTCGCCGCACCGCCCACTCCACCGGCCCAGTACGCACCGCCCGCCCAGGAGCCGCGGCCCCGCAAGCGCGGCATCCCTGTCTGGATGGCCTTGACCGGGATGCTCGTCGTCGCCCTCATCGCGGGCGGCGCGGGAGGGATCGCCGGAAGCCTGACCGACCCCTTCGGCACTCAGCCGGTACCCGAAGAAGAGGACGCGCCGGACATCAACGAACCGCCGCCCGAGGAGCCCGAGCGCGACCCCGAGAGCATCGCGGGCGTCGCCCAGCGGGTCAGCCCGAGCGTGGTCTCCCTGAGTAGTGCCAACCGGCTCCTCGAAGCGAGCGGTTCGGGTTTCGTCATCGAGGGCGACTACGTGGTCACCAACGACCACGTGTCCACGCCCCTCGAGGAGGAGGGCGAGGGCATCGTCGTCGAGTACAGCGACGGCAGCAGCACCGACGCCACGGTGGTGGGCTCCGACCCCAGCTCCGACCTGGCCGTACTCGAACTGGAGGAGCCCAGCGACGTCGAGCCGCTGGAGTTCGGTGACTCCGGCGACGCCATCGTCGGCGACGAGGTCATCGCGATCGGTGCGCCCCTGGGCCTGGCCGGAACGGTCACCCAAGGTATCATCAGTGCCCTGGACCGGCCGGTCAGCTCTGACGAAGGCGAGAGCCAGTTCTTCGCCATCCAGACCGACGCCGCGATCAACCCCGGTAACTCAGGAGGTCCCCTCGTCGACGTCCAGGGCCGGGTCATCGGGGTGAACTCGATGATCATCACCATGGGCGGCGGCCTCATGGGAGAGCAGCCGAGCGGCAGCATCGGCCTCGGCTTCGCGATCCCCGCCACGGAGGCCGAGGAGGTCATCGGCGGGATGATCGACGACGGCGACACCACCTACGCGGACCTCGGCATCTCCTACGACACGGACAGCAACGTCATGGGTGCCGTCATCGCGGAAGAGCCGGACGCCGTCGAAACGGGCGGACCGGCCGACGAAGCGGGGCTGGAACCGGGCGACGTGATCGTGTCCTTCGACGGTCGCCGGGTCAACTCCCACGGCGAACTCCAGGCCATGGTGCGCAACCATTCCCCGAACGACGAGGTCGAGCTCGAATACGAGCGGGACGGCGACCGGGAAACCGTCACCGTCACCCTCGGCCCCACCGAGGACTGACCGGACGGCCGCCACCGTACTAGCCCGCCACCCCGGTGCTGGGACAGAGAACACGACGGCCCCCGAGCCCAGGGCTCGGGGGCCGTACGCGTGTCTTCCAGTCGGACCGCTGAAGGCGTTTCCGGCGGTCAGCGACCGGCGGGGGAGATCCCCAGCTGCATACCGGCGAGCCCGCGCGGCTTGTCGACCAGCTTCTCGGCGACCGAGGTGATCACCTTGCTGGCTTCGGTGTCGGGGTTGGTCAGGACCAGGGGCTGACCCTCGTCGCTGCCCTCGCGCAGACGGGTGTCGAGCGGCACCTCGCCCAGGAGCGGGACCTCGGCGCCGAGGGTCTTGCTCAGGGCATCGGCGACCGTCTTGCCGCCGCCCTGCCCGAAGAGGTGGACGGGCTCGCCGCCACCCTCCGGCTGGTAGTACGACATGTTCTCGATGACGCCGGCGATGCGCTGGTGCGTCTGGGCGGTGATGGCGCCCGCGCGCTCGGCGACCTCGGCGGCGGCCTGCTGCGGTGTGGTGACGATGAGCAGCTCGGCGCCGGGAAGCATCTGTGCGACGGAGATCGCGATGTCACCGGTGCCCGGGGGCAGGTCCATCAACAGGACGTCCAGGTCACCCCAGAAGACGTCGGAGAGGAACTGCTGGAGCGCGCGGTGCAGCATCGGGCCGCGCCACACCACGGGTTGGTTGCCCTCGGTGAACATGCCCACCGAGATGACCTTGATGCCGTGTGCGGTCGGGGGGAGGATCATGTCCTCCACCTTGGTGGGGAAATCCGAAGCGCCCAGCATGCGCGGCACCGAGTGGCCGTAGATGTCGGCGTCGACGACGCCCACCTTGTGGCCCTCGGCCGCCAGCGAGGCAGCGAGGTTGACGGTGACGGAGGACTTGCCGACACCGCCCTTGCCCGAGGCGACGGCGTAGACCTTGGTGAGCGAGTTCGGCTTGGCGAAGGGGATCTCCTTCTCCGCCTGGCCGCCGCGCAGCTTGGTCTGCAGCTCCTTGCGCTGCTCATCGCTCATCACGTCGAGCTCGACGGTGACCTTGGTGACGCCGGCGACCTTGGTCACCGCGTTGGTGACGTCGTTCTCGATACGGCCCTTCATCGGGCAACCGGCGACCGTGAGGTAGATGCCGACGTGCACGGAACCGTCATCGGCGATGTCGACGCCCTTGAGCATCCCGAGGTCGGTGATGGGGCGGTGGATCTCCGGGTCCTGCACCGTGGCCAGGGCTTCTTGAACCAGCTCTGTGGTTGGTGTGGAAGACATGTACCCAATCGTAGGTCAGCGGAACGGGGACTTGGCCTGTGGTGTAGTTCCCAGGTCCACCTTCTTCAACAGAGGGCGCACGGCTCGCTATTCCGGTGGGGGCGGGGTTGCGGGAGCGCCCGATTCGCACGGTGATCAGGTGATAACGGCGCGGCCTTAACGCAGGCGATACATGGCCGGATAGTAGTCTCAGCGCACGATGGGAAATCTGCCGCGACCGCCTGGTTCGTCCTGGCCCGCCGCGCCCGAAGGGCCGGAAGGGCAGGCTTCTGGTGGCCAAGCCCAGGAGCAGACCTGGGCCTGGCCGCCCGGCGGCGCGCGGCAGACCCCGCCAGGCGGGCACCCGGCGCTGACCCCCGACCCTTCGGTGTGGGCCTGGCCACCGCCGCGTCCGGTGCGCTCCAACAAATTCGCCTGCGCGGAGATCCCTGAGGGTGAGGCCTATCACAGGATGGCCCGCACCCCGCTGTTCCGGTGGTGGATCCCGCCCCTGGCGCTCCTGGTCTTCGCGGTCCTGCTGTTCTTCCTGTGGGTCGGTATCGCCGTGGCGATGACGATCGTCGCGATCCTCGGCGGCGGGGGACTGGCACCGGACTCGATCCGGGTGAGCGAGATCGTCGGCCTCGGGTTCGGGCTGTCGGCCACGGCGCTCCTCCTGCCCATCGCGCTCTTCGTCGCCCGCGTCGTGCAGTGGCGCCGGGCGGGCTCGCTCATCTCGGTCACCGGCCGGATGCGCTGGCGCTGGCTGGCCCGGTGCGTGTTCGGTGCCGCGGTCCCCGTCACAGGGGGCGCGGCTCTGCTCTTGTTCCTCGCCGACGGCTCCCTCCCGGTCGCGACGGGGGAGGGGAACTACGGCGGGACCGAGGTCCTGGCCGCGGCGCTCCTGGTGATCGTGCTGATGGTGCCGTTCCAGTCCGCGGCCGAGGAGATCACCATGCGCGGGCTGGTCATGCAGCTCGTGGGGTCGCTCGGCTCGCGCTCCGGCGACAGCGCCTTCTCAAAGGTCATGCGCTCCCAGTGGCCCGCGGTCCTGGCCGGTGGCACGCTGTTCGCGGCACTGTACGCGGCCACCCATCCGGGTCATCTGTGGACCACGGCCTCCCTGGCCGTCTTCGGCCTGAGCATGGCCTGGCTCACCTGGCGTACTGGCGGCCTGGAGGCCGCGATCGGCCTGCACCTCACCAACAGCCTGGTCCAGTTCTCCCTGTACGCCTCGGACGGCCGCCTGTCCGAGATCGGCACCGGGGTGGTCGTCGGCGCGGGACTCCCGATGGGGACCGACACGCCGCAGACCCTGGCCCTCACCGTTGTCCAGGTCGGCCTGTACCTACTTCTGGTCGCCGGTTTCGCCCGCAAAGGGAGTGTCAGCCGCGTCAGCGCCACCGTCCAGGTCTGAGCGGCGCTCCGAAGGCTCCGGCTGGGCGGGGAACACCCAGGTGCGGTAGGCGAAGAACCGGAACAGGGTCCCCAGGCCCACGCCCACGACGTTGCCGGCGATGTTCTGTGCCAGCGGGCCGTCGAGCCCGAGCACGTACAGGGAGAAGGCCTGGCAGCCCAGCTGGATGAGCAGACCGATGCCGTTCATCACCAGGAACAGGAAGGTCTCCCTGCCGTAGCCGGTGCGGGCCCGGTCGGCGAAGGTCCAGAAGCGGTTGCCCACGAAGGCCACCGTGATCGCGCACACCGTGCCGAGCACCTGCCCGGCCAGGACCTGCGCGCCGCTGGCCCACAGCAGGTTGGTCACGGCCAACTGCACGACATAGGCCACGGCACCTACGGAACCGAACTTGCCCACTTCGGCGGCGAGCTTGGCCAACCTGGGGTGACGGTCGAGGAACTGACGCACGGTCTACGTCTCCAGTCCTGTGGGGGGATTCGCGTTCGCTGGGAGTGGGCCCTCCTGGCCCATCACCCGCACGCTCTAGACTCTAACCGGGGCTGCGAGAGACACCCCGGCCGCGGGTTCCGAGCCGAACGGCCAGGTTTCGCCGTGCGCGGGGCCGCCCCGCATCCGCGGTTGACGAGCATTGAGTTGAGGAACTGTGAGCGAGCGTAACCGCATCGTCCCCCGAGTAGGAATGGTGGGCGGAGGCCAGCTCTCCCGGATGACGCACCAGGCGGGTATCGGCCTGGGGGTGGACTTCTCGGTGCTGGCCGCCGATCCCACGGACAGCGCGGCCCTGGTCTGCGGTGACGTCGCCCTTGGCGACGACCGCGGCCTCGACGACGTTCTGGCCTTCGCCAAGGCCCACGACGTGGTCACCTTCGACCACGAGCACGTACCCGAACCCGTCCTGCGGGCCGTGGAGGAGGCGGGCGGGTTGCTGCGCCCCGGCCGTGACGCCCTCCGCTTCGCCCAGGACAAACTGCGCATGCGCACCCGCATGGCCGAGCTCGACGCCCCGTCCCCGCGCTGGCGGGCCGTCACCACGCTCGACCACGTCACGGAGTTCGCGGAGCAGGCCGGATGGCCGGTCGTGCTCAAGGCCGCCCGCGGCGGCTACGACGGCAAGGGCGTGTGGGTCGTGGCCGGCCCTGAGGAGGCCCGCGAGGTCGTGGACCGCGCCGCCGCCGAGGAGGTGCCGCTGCTGGTGGAGGAGAAGGTCGCCTTCAGCCGCGAACTCGCCGTGCAGGTGGCCCGCTCCCCGCACGGCCAGGTGGCCGTATACCCGGTGGTGGAGACGGTGCAGCGCGGCGGGATCTGCCACGAGGTGATCGCCCCCGCGCCCAACCTGCCCGAGGAGAAGGCGCTCCGCGCCCAGCAGTTGGCCATCGAGATCGCGCAGGCCTTGGACACCACCGGGGTGCTGGCCGTGGAGCTGTTCGAGACCGAGGGCGACGTGGTCGTCAACGAGCTCGCCATGAGGCCGCACAACTCCGGGCACTGGAGCATCGAGGGCGCCCGCACCTCCCAGTTCGAGCAGCACCTGCGCGCGGTCCTGAACCTGCCCCTTGGCTCGCCGCGCACCAACGCCCCCTACACAGTCATGGCCAACCTGCTGGGCGGCGAGGACCCCGACGTGTACCGCCGCTACCTGCACGTCATGGCCAAGGACCCCGAAGTGAAGGTGCACTTCTACGGCAAGGCCGTGCGCCCGGGCCGCAAGATCGGGCACGTCACCGTCACGGGCGACGACTACCGGGACCTCCTGGAGCGTGCCCGCGATGCCGCCAGCTACCTGCGAGGAGACAGTAAGTGACCGACAACAAGCCCGTGGTGGGCATCGTGATGGGGTCCGACTCCGACTGGCCGGTGATGCGCGAGGCGGCCGAGGCGCTGCGGGAGTTCGGTGTCCCGTTCGAGGCCGACGTGGTCTCCGCGCACCGCATGCCGCACGAGATGGTCTCCTACGGTGCCGAGGCGGCAGGCCGCGGCCTGAAGGCGATCATCGCCGGGGCGGGGGGTGCGGCCCATCTGCCGGGGATGCTGGCTTCGGTCACCACCCTGCCGGTGATCGGCGTGCCCGTGCCGCTCAAGTACCTGGACGGGATGGATTCACTGCTGTCCATCGTGCAGATGCCCGCGGGCGTCCCGGTGGCCACCGTGGCGGTGGGCGCGGCCCGCAACGCGGGGCTGCTGGCGGTTCGGCAGCTGGCCGCGCACGATCCGGTGCTGGCGGAGAAGATGGCCAAGTTCCAGGACGAGCTCAAGGAGCAGGCCCACGCCAAGGGCGAGCGCCTGCGCCGCGAGGTGGCGGACAGCGGCTCGACCATGGGCTTCGGCCTCTAGGCAGGGCGCTGCGACAGCAGGCCGCGCAGGCCTTCCATGGCCTGGTCAACGGTGGGCAGGGCCTGGGGGTCGATGAGGTACTGCAGCACGTACCCGGTGACGATGTTGTAGACCATCGACCCCAGCCCTGCGGCCGTGCTGGGGTCGACCTGCTCGGAGGGCACACCGAGGACGAGCGCGGCCATCTCTCGGCGGCCTTCTCGCATCCCTTCCTCGAGCACCGCGCGAATGCCCTCGTCGAACTGGGCCTGCGCGTAGGCCTGGACGCTCGCCACCATGAGGTCCCGCTGTTCGGGGAGGGTCTCGAACAGCCCGGAGATCAGGACGCGGGCCCGATCCTCGGGGCTGTCGGCATCGGCCTCCCGTACGGCCTTTTCGAAGACGTCGCCCCAGTCGCTGGTCGCCTCGAGCACCGCGGTGTTCATGAGCTGGTCCTTGGATCCGAAGTGGTATCCGATGGATGCCAGGTGCGCCCCCGACGCGGCGGCGATGTCGCGGGCGGTGGTCTTGCTGTAGCCCTTCTCTGCCAAGCACTTCTTGGCGCCTGCCAGCAGGTCCTCACGTTGGCTCATGGCACCCACCCTAGCATTTTGACGTACGTACATATTGACGGTCGATTTGTACGGACGTACGATCAAAGTCATGCGTACAACAACACCGCCCGGACCCGCGACTGCCCGTACCTGGGCAGGGCTGGTCGTCCTGGTCATCCCTGCACTGCTGGTCTCCATGGACCTGTCGGTACTCTTCGTCGCCGCACCCGCGATCTCCGAGGACCTCGAACCCAGCGCCACTCAGTGGCTCTGGATGATGGACGTCTACGGCTTCGTGCTCGCCGGGCTGCTGCTCACCATGGGCGCGCTCGGCGACCGGATCGGCCGCAGGCGGCTGCTCCTGATCGGGGCGGTTCTCTTCGCCGGCGCCTCCGCGCTCCTGGCCTTCGCACCCACCTCGGAACTCTTCATCGCAGGCCGCGCGCTACTCGGCCTCGCCGGGGCCAGCCTGGCCCCCTCCACGCTCTCCCTCATCCGCGGCATGTTCACCGACCCCCGCCAGCGCGGGAAGGCCGTGGGCGCCTGGACGGTCGCCTTCACCGGCGGTGCCGTGGCCGGACCGGTCATCGGCGGTGTCCTGTTGGAGTTCTTCTGGTGGGGTTCGGTCTTCCTGATCAACTTGCCGTTCATGCTCCTGCTGCTGGTCGCGGCGCCCTACCTCGTTCCCGAATCCCGGAACCCGCGGGTATCAGGCTTCGACCTGCCCGGGGCTGCACTGTCCCTGGTGGCGGTCCTCGGCCTCGTCTACGCCGCCAAGAGCCTGGTCGAACACGGCGCGGACCTCCAAAGCATGTCCGCGCTCGTGCTCGGCGCGGCCTTCCTGGCTCTGTTCGTCCTCCGTCAGAGAAGGGTCGCAGACCCGCTCATCGACGTGTCGCTCTTCACCAGGCCCGCTTTCACGGCCGCCGTCAGCGGTAACACCGTGGTCGCCTTCGCCGTCGCCGGGATGGGCCTGCTGACCTTCACCTTCCTGCAGAGCGTCCACGGCCTGAGCCCGCTGCACGCCGCGCTCTGGGCACTGCCCACGTTCTTCGGCACCCTGCTCGGCGCCCTCGCCGCCAGCCTGGCCGCCGCGCGCGTCCGACCGGCCTTCCTCATGGGCGGAGGCCTCCTGGCAGGGACCGCCGGGTTCACCGTCGTGGGCATGGTCGGGACGGAGACATCCCTGCCGGTGTTCATCGGCGGCTACACCGTTATCACCCTGGGCGTGGGGGCCGTCGCGACCCTCGCCAACACCCTGGTGCTGGCCACCGCCCCGCCCGAACGCGCCGGAGCTGCCGCGGGGATCTCCGAGACCAGCACCGAGTTCGGCGCCGCCCTGGGCATCGCCGTCCTCGGGACGGTCTCCGCCACCGTCTACCGGTCCGGCATGGCGGGCACCGAGGCGGGCCCGGCGGCCGCCGAGACCGTCACCGGGGCGGTCGCAACCGCCCCCGACCTGCCCGGACCGGAGGCCGCAGCCCTTCTCGACTCCGCCTTCGCCGCCTACACCTCCGGCCTCAACACCGCCGCCCTGACCGGCGCTGCCGTACTCACCGCCCTCGCCGTCCTGATGCTGGTGGCCCTGCGCCGCCTACCTGCCGGGACCGAGGCCGGGCACGGAAATGCCGATGCGGAGGTACCCCCAGGCGAAGTACCGTCCCGTGCATGAGCGAAGAGGTGCTCCAAGAAGGCCCGGACGGACGCCGGGTGGTCCGCGTCGGCGACACGGTCCGGCGCCCGCCGTCCCCCTGGACAGCAGCCGTGCACGAACTCCTGGAGCACCTGAACGCGGTCGGTTTCACGGCCGCCCGCGTCCCCTCGGCTGGGACGGGCAGGGGAGGGAAGTCCTGGAATACCGGGAGGGGGCGTCCGGTCCCGACGGTTGGGCGCCGGTGGTCACCGATGAGGGACTGGCTGCCTTCGCCCGAGCCCTCCGAGACCTGCACGACGCCACCGCCGAGTTCACTCCTGAACCCGGCGGGCCGTGGGTCGCGCACTTCGGGGCGTTTCAGGGCGATGTCGTCTGCCACGGTGACTTCGGCCCCTGGAACGCCGTCTGGCAAGGGAACGTCCCGGTGGGTCTGTTGGACTGGGATCACGCCCACCCGGGAAAGCGCCTGGACGATGTCGCCTACGCTCTGGAGTACACGGCACCCTTCCGCGACGACGACACCGGCGTGCGCTGGCTGCGGTACCCCGAGCCGCCCGATCGCGCCGCACGCCTGGCCCGGTTCTGTTCCGCCTATGGACTGACCTTGGCTGACGGGATCGTCGACGCGGTCATCCGGCGTCAGCGGGCAACCGTCGACCTGGTCCGGCGGTTGGCCGACGAGGGTGTCCAGCCCCAAGCGGAGTGGGTCCGACAAGGGCGCCTGGCCGAGTTGGACGCGCGAGCCGATTGGAGCCTGGCCCATCGCGGCCTGTTCGAAGACGGCGCCTAGGTCCTACTCCAACCACTTTCCGAACAGGACCTCGAGGTTAAACGCCAAGCTAGCCGTACTTAGCTGGTGCGGGGTGGGTGTGTGTCTGGGGTCGGTGTGTGTCTGGGGTCGGTGTGTGTCTGGGGTCGGTGTGTGTCTGGGGTGGGTTTGCCCGTGGGGGTGTTGGTCTTGTGCGGGTGGTTCTCCCCCTTTTCCTGCCGCCCGATTGTGGCCGTCTCCGCTGCGCGCCTCAAGGTCGTCGCCATCGAGCGCTTCGCGCGTCATTGGCGCTCCACCTTGACCCGCTTCGCTGCGACGGCGGGTCGGCGGCAGTCAGGAAAGGGGGAGGTGTGGTCGGGGTAGCAATGGTCCGGCCTTCGGCCGGACCCCAACGGCACAAGCACGGCCTGGCGGCCGTCAGCGGCCACTCCGCCGGAGCGTTGACGCCTGGCGGTGTCGCGGCCGGTCATTCTCTGCTGCGAACCGCCACGGGCGGCCCTTTTCCCCGATGATCTTGCCCCTGTCTCCACCCTCGACCGTCGAGAGTGGAGACAGGGGCAAGATCATCCCCTATGAGCGACCTGGAATTCCAGGTGCGAACAAACACCAAGACGAGTGGGCAGATAAGGACCATTCCGGACGGCGAGAAAAGGGCACCCGAAAAGGGCCACGTTCGATCCGCCGAGCGAAAGAAGTTCCGAAGTCACCGAAGGCAACACTTCCTTTCTCCGGCCTTTTCGCTTACAATAGAAGAATGGCGATCTCTCCTGAAGCACCCACCCCCACCGGGCACACCCCGGTGGATACCGTGGTGGTCGCTGCTCGGGGCGAGACCACCGCGTTCTTCGACCGCGACGTGCCCCCGGGGGCGGCGGGTGAGGTGCTGGACCAGGCCACCCGCGTGTGGGAACAGCTCGACCAGATCAAAGTCTCCATGGCCGCACGGCTGGCCCAACTCGAGGCCACCGGCCAGCTGTTGGAACAGGGCGGACAGAGGAACCTGGAGGCGTGGCTGCGCCACGCCTTCGGGATCGCGGCCGCCCAGGCCAACGACCTGGCCCTGATCGGGCGGGCCCAGTTCCGCCAGGAAATGGCCCCCACTCTGGAGGCGTTGCACTCCGGGGCCCTGTCGGTGGGTGAAGCCGCAGCGGTCATCAAGGGCGCCGAGGCCGGGGTGGAGAAAAGGCAGAAGGGCGACCACCCCGACCCGGAATTGTTCCGCGCTAAAATGGAATGCGGAATCCTGGACTTCAAGGAGTCGCGCCCGAACATGTCGGTGGGACAGATCACCCACTTCGCCCACCAGCTGTGCATGCGACTCAACCCGAACAAGGTGGAAAAGGACCACGCGGCCGCCCACGCCGCCCGGGGCGCCCAACTGGTCACCACCTTCGACAAAACTTTCCTCTTCCAGATGTGGGGCTCACCCGCCGACGCCCTGCGGATCCAGGTGGCCTTGGACAACTACCAGGTGCCCTTCCACCCCGAGGACGGGCTGTCCAAGTACGAGCGCACCTACGACGCCCTCATGGCCGCGTTGGGGTTCGCCCAGTCCCACCAGGGGTGCGACACCCCGACTACGGCGACGGCGTTGATCAACATCACCGTGCCCGCCACGTCCCTGGCCGGGGACGAGGAAGCCGAGGACGCTGGTCCGGCCACCACGGAGACCGGGCAGGTCGTGCCCATCTCGGTGGTGCGCGAACTCCTGGGTGAGAGCTGGGTGCGCCGCCTGGTGGTGGAGCAGAAGAACGGCCAGGTCCTGGACGTGGGCCGCTCGTGCCGACTGGCCCCGCCCAAGATCCGGGCGGCTGCTTTCCACGGGCACACCAGCTGCGCCTGGCAGTACGGGTGCGACGTACCCCTGCCCTGGACTCAGGCTGATCACATCGTGGAGTTCTGGCAGGGCGGCACCACCAGCGCCACCAATATCCAGCCGCTGTGCGCGACCCATAACCAGGTCAAGCACCGGTGGGCGGTACGCCAGGACCGCCGGATGTGGTCGGGCCGCAACCGAGGCCGCACCGGAAACCAGGGCTCGGACCCGGATGGGGATCCAGCCCCACCCCCGCACCCGTAACCGGCCACCCCCAACACAGCCCCCACCCGCCTTCGCCGGGTCTCTACCCCCGCATGGCCAGAACCCGACCCTCCCAGCCTTGAGCCCTCGCCACCACAGAGGTGGGGGTGAGACCTTGCCCTAGAAGTACTCCCACCCCTGTTCTTGCTTCTAGCAGGGGGGTCGCTGCGCACATTGACCGGCCGCGACACCGCCAGCCGTTCAGCGCCGGCGCAGTGGCGCACCCGGCCGAAGGCCGCAGTGGTTCGCAGCAGAGATTGACCGGCCGCGACACCCCCAGGCGTCAACGCTCCGGCGGAGTGGCCGCTGACGGCCGCCAGGCCGTGCAGTTGAGGCCCGGCCGAAGGCCGGACCATTGCTACCCCGACCACACGTCCCCCGTTTCCTGATAGCCGCCAACCCGCCGTCGTAGCGGAGCGGGTCAAGGTGGAGCGCCAATGACGCGCGAAGCGCTCGATGGCGACGACCTTGAGGCGCGCAGCGGAGACGGCCACCATCGGGCGGCAGGAAACGGGGAAACCCGCACACAACAGGCGTCCTGCACCGACGATGCACCCCACGCGGAGCACCCCACGCGGAGCACCCCACGCGGAGCACCCCACGCGGAGCACCCCACGCGGAGCACCCCACGCGGAGCACCCCACGCGGAGCACCCCACACGAAGCACCCCACGCGGAGCACCCCACACGAAGCACCACCCCACGCGAAGCACCCCACAGGCGTCCCATGCACCGGTACCGCCGTCCTCATGCGCGAGGGGTCCCGGTCTTTCTGTGAACCCTTCCCCTTCCTGCATACTGCCTAGGCCTCCGCGTAACCGGCGGGGAGCACGCAGTCCTCGGTGGGACGCTGGTCGAGGTAGCCCCACTCGAGCAGGTCATTGACCGGGACGTGTCCGTCGCCATCGGCCTCGGGGACTTCCTCGGCCGGGACGAGGAGCTGCTCGCCGCCGCCCGGCTGTTCGAAGTGCGGGGCGATCGGGCCGACCCAGGCGTTGACCGGGACGGCGACCTCGTAGCAGTTGTAGTTGTGCTCGGGCCCGTCCGGCCAGGTGTTCAGTGACTCCGGCGGCAGCGCGCGTTCGGAGTAGGGCGCTCCCGCCGGGGCGAGGAAGGATCCCCACGCCGAACCGAAGCGGTCCAGCATCCACCCTTGGGGCAGCTCCTGGAGTTCCTTGAGCGGTCGGCCGTCCTCCACCGCGAAGCCGTCGTGCTCCGGGTAGTCCCAGTCGCCGCCGGTGCTCCACCGGTCCAAAAAGTCGACCGGAGTGAGTCCGCCGAGCCGGTCGTAGCCTTCCAGCAGAGCGCCTACCGGGCCGTCCTCCGGTAGTTCGGCCGGGCCCAGGCGGTGGTGGCCGCAGAGGTAGTTCTCCAGGTCCTCGGCGGTGGGCGGCGGGGCCAGGACCGGGCACTCCGGGTGCGGTTCGTCGGGCTGGGCCGGTGCGGCGCCGGCGGCACTGACCGGGCTGGTGGTCAGCAGCAGTGCGAGGGCGGCGCCGACCGCCACGGGGAACTTCGACATCGGGGTCCGTTCGTTCTCGACCATCCGCAATAATCACGGAAGGTATTCACATCAATACGCAGCGAAGTGAATCATGCGAGAGCTCTTCTGGGTCCCGAAAACACGAAAACGGCCGCCCCGGTCAGGGGCGGCCGCTCGATGGATTTCGCCTGGTTTCGGCGGATGCGGGGCAGGAGGGACTGACCGGCGGGACTACTGTCGGCCGAGGGCGCGGTAGGTCCAGCCGGAGGCGCGCCAGAAGGTCGGGTCGAGGGCGTTGCGGCCGTCGACGATCCGCTTCTGCGACACTACGGTGGCCAACTCCTCCGGGTTGGCCTCGCGGAACTCGGCCCACTCGGTGAGCAGCAGGACCACGTCCGCGTCGCGGGCGGCGTCCAGCATGGTGTCCGCGTAGTTCAGCTGCGGGTGCTCCTCCCGGGCCCGCTCTAGGGCGGCCGGGTCGTACACCGTGACGTGCGCGCCCAGCGACGCGATGGTCGAGGCCACGTCCAGCGCGGGCGAGTCCCGGATGTCGTCGGAATTGGGCTTGAACGCCGCGCCCAGCACCGTCACCGTGCGTCCGGCGAAGTTGCCGCCGATCAGCTGGCGCGCAATGTCGATCGTGCGCGCCCGGCGGCGCTGGTTGATGGCGTCCACCTCGCGCAGGAACGACAGGGCGGGCTCGACCCCCAGCTCGTCGGCGCGGGCCATGAACGCACGGATGTCCTTGGGCAGGCAACCGCCGCCGAACCCGAGGCCCGGCCCGAGGAACTTGCCGCCGATGCGGTCGTCGTAGGACAGCGCCTCGGCCAGCTGGATGACGTCGGCGCCCGCGACCTCGGACACCTCCGCCATGGCGTTGATGAAGGAGATCTTCGTGGCCAGGAACGCGTTGGCCGAGACCTTGACCAGCTCGGCGGTCTGGAGGTCGGTGACCAGGAACGGGACGCCCTCGTCGGCCTGCTGCTGCCAGAGGGCCCGGACGGCCTTCTCCACACGGGGGGAGTCGGTGCCGATCACGATCCGGTTGGGCCGCAGGGTGTCCTCCACGCCGAAGCCCTCACGGAGGAACTCCGGGCTCCAGCCGAGCTCGGCCTCCCCACCGACCGGGGCGAGCGCGGCC
The DNA here is from genome assembly GCF_054777395.1 of Nocardiopsis oceani. Taxonomy (NCBI): domain Bacteria; kingdom Bacillati; phylum Actinomycetota; class Actinomycetes; order Streptosporangiales; family Nocardiopsidaceae; genus Nocardiopsis; species Nocardiopsis oceani. Next base: position 60,891 of record NZ_BAAHAR010000003.1, on the reverse strand, counting down.
AGGCGGGCGGCCAGGGTCGCGGCGGTACCCACTGGAACGGTGGAGCGGCCCACGATCACGGTCGGCCGGGTCAGGTGCGGAGCGAGGAGTTCCACAGCGGAGTTCACGTAGCTGAGGTCCGCGGCGCCGGAGTCGTCCCGCTGCGGGGTCCCCACGCAGATCAGGTGGAGGTCGGCGAACGCAGCGGCCTCGGCGAAGTCCGTAGTGAAGTGCAGGCGGCCGGTCTTGAGGTTCTCGGCCAGCAACTCTTCGAGCCCGGGCTCGTAGAACGGGACGTCGCCGGACCGGAGCATGTTGATCTTGGCCTCGTCGACATCGAGCCCGAGGACCTCGAAGCCCATTTCGGCCAGGCAGGCGGCGGTAGTGGCGCCGAGGTAACCGGTCCCGATGACGGAGACCCGCATACGTTCCGCTTCGACCACTGGGGATCCTTCCTTGCTTCCGCACACGCCTCGTGTGCAGGTTGTTCCCGCTCTGGGCGGATCACATCCCGCACGAGGGCAGAAAACGGACATCATTCAGCCGGCGGTTCGGCCGTGGGGACGGTGCATCACCTTACGCGTCGGGGTCTGGCGCGCAATAGAACAACACGTGAACAGTCAGGCGCACACATTACCGGTGGGTGGCAAGCGTCCGGCACCCGGGAAGCAGTGGGCAGCTGCGCCGTGGGAGAGGTCTCAGTAGCGGCCGTCACCGAAGGCCCGGGTCTGGTCGGGGCCGTCATCCATGGGCGTCCACACCGCGCCGGTCTCGCCGCGACGGAAAGGTGTCGTGGTCTTGTTCGGATCGTCGTACTCGCGGTGCGGAGAGTCGGGCGGCGGCACGTCGGGGACGGTGTCGCCCACCGGCCCGCCGTCGTTCCACGGTTCCTGCGGCCCAGCGGGCGTGTCCTGACCCCCACCACCGTTCCCGTGCGCATACCCGTCCCGGCTGGTGCCCGCGACCACGCGCTCCCGGGCGGGTACACCGAGCGGGCCGAGGTCGTGCGCGGCTCGCCAGCGGGCGGGCAGCGTCGCCGAGCCCAGCAGCAGCACCCCCAGTGGCAGGGCCACACCGAGCCCGGCACCGTCCGGATAGAGGAAGCTCTCCTCGTTGAGCCAGCTCAGGGCGGATCCCATGGAAGCCGGGGAGAGGACCGGCCACAGGCACAGCGCTACCAGGAGGGTCCCGGAGGCGGCCGCCACCATCGGTGAAAGCCTCGACGCCACCAGGTAGGCGCCGCCGATCCCCACCAAGCACAGCACCACCACGGACAACACGGTAGTGACGTTCACATCACCTTGAGTGATACCTGGGAACACCCCGGCCGACCAGGCGACCCCGACCCACACCACGGGGGCCAAGGCGATACCGGCGAGCAGACCGACCAGGTGGCGGAGCACGCGAACCCTTTCCTCGCGGGGGTCACCCGCAGATATTGTCCTTCGCGGTCGTGGTGGCCGAGCCGTCACCGTCGGAAGGTTCGTCCTCGGGCTCCGGTGCGGCCTCCTCGACCTCCGGCGCGTTGAATGTCGTGTAATTGAATCCGATCACGACCTGCAGGCCGTCGTCCAGGGTGGGGTCCTCCACGGTCTCCGACCCTGGAATCGTTTCCGCGACGTACTCCGCGGCGCCCTCTTCGCCCGGACCGTACCTGACCTCGGTGTGGGCCATGTCCCGGCTGGTCCAGTCCTCGGCATCGTCGGTGACGTCGAACCCGGCCTCGCCGAGCTGGTCGTCCATCTGCGCACCAAGGCCGGGTGAGGCGGTGCCGTTGAACACCCGCAGGGAGATGTTCCCCGGGGTCGGCTCCGCGGCCTCTTGCTCGTCCTCCTCGGCGCTCTCCTCGGGCTCTGCCAGCGGCCTGTCGGCGTTGACTGAGGCGAACAGCTCACGGGCCGCGGGCTCATCCCACAGCAGCGCGACGTCGCCGCGCGGCGTCCAGTGCTCCATGTCCTCGATGGGCACCTGGGCGAAGGTGACCTCGGCCAGGTCGAGATCGCGCATCTGGTAGGCGAGGTCGTTGATGGTGCTCGTGTCCAGCCCCTCGTCGACGGTCACCGAGGACAGGGAACTGTCCAAGAACGCGGTCAGTTTGACCGGGTCGGCCAGGGTCTCCGTGCTGAGCGCCCGGTCCAGCATCGCCGAGAGCACCTGCTGCTGCCGGTCGATGCGGTCCAGGTCGCCGCCGGCCGTGGCCCGGGTGCGGGCGAAGGCGAGGGCCTCCGCCCCGGCCACCTCGTGGGTTCCGGCCTCCATGTCAAGGTCGGCCTTCGGGTCGTCGATCGCCTCGGGCAGGCACACCTCGATGGTGCCCAGCGCGTCCACCACGTCCACGAACCCGGTGAAGTCCACCTCGACGTAGTGGTCGATCCGCACGTCGGTGACCGACTCCACGGTCTGCACGGTCAGTTGGGGGCCGCCATAGGCGTAGGCGGCGTTGATCTTGTCCTCACCCTCGCCGGGGATGTCCACCCACAGGTCCCGGGGGATACCGACCACGGTGAGGTGGTCGCGCTCGTGGTTGAGGCGCACGAGCATGATGCTGTCGGAGCGCTGACCAGGTGTGGAGCCCACACTCAGTGCGTCTTCGTCCTCCTGGCTCATGTCGCCGCGGCTGTCGGATCCGATGACGAGGAAGGTGAGGCCGCCGGTCTCTTCGGGGCGGTCGCCGTCAGCCATCTCGCCGAACACGTCGAACCGGTTGAGGGAACCCGACATCCACCCGGTGATCGCCCATGAAGTGCCCGACGCGAGCAGGATCAGCACGGAGAGCACGCTCATCAGCAACAGGCCGTTGCGGTGGCGGCGGACCCGGGCCTCGGGCACGGTGATGCGGCCGCTTCGGGAAGAACGCCGGTTCTCGGGTGGCAGCGGTTGTGAGCGCTCGCGCCGGAACTCGCCTGTCGGTCCGTGCCGTCCGGCGTCGTCGTCGCTCATCGGCATCCCCGTCCCACCCGTTCAACGGTGTCCTTCGTACCTAGGTTGTCACCCGATCGGCGGAAGGGCGCTGGATGTCAACCCTCGGCGTGTTGTTCTCCCCTTTGGGTGGGACGCGGCCGACAACGAAATCGTTCACGGGCGCCCAAACGTCCTGAAACTTCTGCCCGCCGGGTGCCCCTCCATACTCGGGCGAGACGGATGAGCGGCGGCCCGGGTGCAGTACCGTTGACCGCGCGTGGGGCCCTTCGCGGTGCTACGCAGTCCCGACACGTCTTGACCTTGGGAAGTGCCCGTGTCCTGGCCGCCTGTCTCCGTCGTCATGCCCGTACTGAACGAAGAGCGCCACCTCGCCGCAGCGGTGGAGCACGTCCTCTCCCAGGAGTACCCGGGAGAGCTCGAGATCGTTCTCGGGGTCGGCCCCTCATCGGACCGCACCCGAGAGGTCGCCGACGGCATCGCCGCCGCCGACCCCCGGGTCAAGGTGGTCGACAATCCCACGGGTAAGACGCCCGCCGGGCTCAACGCCGCCATCGGGGCCTCGTCGCACGACGTCGTCGCCCGTATCGACGGCCACGCGATGATGCCCTCCGACTACCTCAAGGTGGCGGTGGAGACCCTCGACGAGACCGGGGCCGACAACGTCGGCGGCATCATGGCCGCCGAGGGAACCACCCTGTGGGAGAAGGCCGTGGCGGCCGCCATGACCTCCAAGGTCGGTGTTGGCAACGCCCGCTTCCACACCGGTGGTGAGGGCGGCCCGGCCGACACCGTCTACCTCGGCGTCTTCCGCCGCTCGGCCCTGGAGCGGGTCGGCGGCTATGACGAGGCCTTCCTGCGCGCGCAGGACTGGGAGATGAACCACCGCATCCGCACCAGCGGCGGCACGGTCTGGTTCCAGCCGCGGATGCGGGTCTCCTACCGTCCGCGCCGCAACGTCAAGCTGCTCGCCAAGCAGTACTTCCACTACGGCCGCTGGCGGCGCGTGGTCGCCCGCCAGCACAAGGGCACGATCAACCTGCGCTACCTGGCCCCGCCGGTGGCCGTGGCGGGGATCGTGGCCGGACTGGTCGGCGGGGTGTTCTTCTGGCCGCTGTGGCTGGTGCCCGCCGCCTACCTCGCCCTGATCACGGGGGCCTCCGTGCCGCTGGCCCGTGGCCTGCCCGCGTCCTCGTGGCCGCTGATCCCGGTCGCGCTCGCCACCATGCACATGACCTGGGGCGTCGGCTTCATCACCAGCCCCGCCAAGCTCGGTGCCGACTCCCGTACCGCTCAGGCGAGCAGCACCTGATCCGAATTCCTTCGGGCGCCGACCAGCGGCGATCCGCGGCGACCTCAAGCGGACGGCGTCCGCCCTCGATCGGGGGCGGACGTTCTGCTAGGCAAGGGAGCGAAGGAAAAACGGAGAGGGTGTCATGGACGACTTGCGTGGGGACCAGGCTGCTTGGGGGTTCGATGGTGAGTCGATCCGTATCAGGTACGAGACCAAGGGCTGGTTCAAGAGTCCGCTGCTGAAGCTCTTGGAGAACGTCGAGGTCCCGGTTGAGGCGATCGAGGGTGTCGACTTCCGGCCTGGGGCCGGGCGCAAGAACGGCTGGATTCTGAACCTGCGGCTGCGCGAGCGCATGGACCCCTACGCCGCTGTCGGCGCGATGCTCGACGACAAGGCCCAGCCCTTCCGGCTGACCGGACCGGCCAAGACCGAGCTGGTGGCCGAGTACCTGGCCGACCAGATGCGGTTCGCCGCGAGCCAGGCCGGGGCGCCCGACCCGGCCACCGCGACCCGTTTCGTGCCCGTGCTTCCGTTGCACATCCGGACCTGCGAGGGCACCGCCCGGTTCGAGGACGGCCGCCTGAGCTTGGTCTGGGCGGGCAGCTACGCGAGCGGCTACAAGAAGAAGAAGCAGCGCCGCGAGTACGACCTCGCCGACATCACGGGCATGGAGTGGGCCCCGCTCGACGACTGGGGGTGGGGCTTCGTCCGGGTCATCACCAAGCGGAGCGCCAAGGAGGCCTCCGCCAAACCCAAGAACGACCTCAACGTGCTGCGTGCGGGTGAGGACGGCAACGAGATCCACCAGGCGTTCCTGCTCGCCGCCACGGTGACCGCGCACCGGTGGGCCAAGGGCGCGGCCTCCCGACCCGTACTGGGTTCCGGTGAGGTCACCGGGGACGACGCACGTCCGGGCTTCGACGACCCGGAGTGGTGGAAGCACACTGCCCGCAGCGCGATGGAGGTCATGCGCGCCCCGCGGCTCACCGTGAACCTCCCCGGCATCGGGCGTGGCAGGGCCGCCGCGGATACCGGAATCCCCGAAGACGGTTCCCCGGACGAGGGAACACTGGGCGAGGGCCTCCGGGGCGGGCTGGCCGCAGGGGACGACCGGGGGGAGATCGGGCCCGCCGTCGAAACCGGGCGGAGGGAACCCGCCGACACCGCCTGGATCTTCGAACAGATCGAGCGGCTCGGCGACCTGCACGCCAAGGGTTTGCTCACCGACGAGGAATTCGGCGCGAAGAAGGCCGAACTCCTCGACCGGATCTGAGGAGGGCACCCTAGGGGCCCTGGGTGTCCTCCTTGAGCGCCGCCACCGCGCCCGGGACGTCGTCCACCACGACCGCGTCCATCCCCGCTTCCGCGAAGCGCGCGGCGTCCACCGGGTCCGGACACCACGAGATGATCTCCAGCCCGGCCCGGTGGGCCACCTCCACCGTGAAGTCCAGCGGTCGGCGGCCGGGTCGCGGCCCTTCGCCGGTCACACCGAGCGCGCGGGCGTCGACCGCCACCACCGGGCAGCCCATGCCCGCGGCGCCGGCGATCGCGGAGTCCGCCGGGTTGCGCACGTACGGCATCCACGCCGTCGGAACCCCGGGGGCGCCCTCGCGGACCGACAACAGCAGTCCGGGGTCGAAGGAGCAGACGAACAGTCTGCGGCGCTCGGCCTCCCGGCGCAGGAAGGGAAGGAGGAGGGAGACGGTCCGCCGCGCGGGTGCGTCCACCGTGTCCTCCATCACAGTTTTGACGTCCACGTCCAGACCGATCCCGTCGGGGATCGCGGCCAAGCCCTCTTCCAGTCCCACCAGGCCCGCCTTCCGGCACTCCGCCGCGCTCAAGTCCACGACCGCGCGGCCGTCGTCCAGCGCGGCGTTGTGGAAGAGCACCAATCGGTCGTCGGCGGTGCGGCGCACGTCGATCTCGATCCAGTCCGCTCCGGTGCGCGCGGCCAACTCGAAGGAGGCCTCGGTGTTCTCCGTCGTCCCGTCCACGACACCCCGGCCCGCACCCCGGTGCCCGATGACCTCGGTCGGCTCGAATACCCCGCTCACGAACCCGCACCCGCCTTCTGCGGCGTACGGATCCGCCGGAGCAGTGTTTCGGCTACCTCGACGTCGCCCGGGTTGGTGACCTTGATGTTGCTCTCCTCTCCGGGCACGATCCGCACCTCTTCTTCGGGCAGGTAGCGCAGCACCACGCCGCAGTCGTCGGTGGCTACCAGCGCCGGATCGGCCATGGCCAGCTCGTAGGCGCGCCTGGCCACGCCCAGCCGGAACCCCTGAGGGGTCTGCATCCTGCGCAGCTGGGAGCGGTCCGGCGTAGCGGTAACCGCCTCTCCGCCGGTCCGTCCCGGTGCGACTTGAACGACGGTGTCGCTGCTGGGCACCGCCACACCCACAGCTCCGGCCTCCCCGAGCGCCGACACGCACGCCGCGACCGTCGCCGGCCGGACCAGCGGGCGCGCGGCGTCGTGCAGCAGGGCGAGGTCGGAATCCGCGGCCGAGGCCATCGCGGCCAGCGCAGCGTAGGAGGTGTCCGTCCTGGTCGCACCGCCCGGCGAGACCTTCGTGACCTTCTTGAACCCGGCGTCGGCGACGATGTCCTCGACCCGGCCGATCCAGGTGTCCACCATCAGCACGACGATCTCGTCCACCCCGGGGCTGGCTTCGAAGGCCGCGATCGCGTGCTCGATGATGGGGCGGCCGTCCAACGGCAACAGCTGTTTGGGGGAGGCCTCGCCCATGCGGGCACCGACCCCTCCGGCCAGAACCGCCGCGATCACCCGCGGACCTGTGGACATTGCTCTCCCACTTTCCTGAGGCTGGACGTCAGGGGCCGACCCTAGCCGAAGGAGGCTGACGTCGGGCGGGGGAGCGGGTGCCGGTCCAGCCTCCGGGGGAGGAGTCGGCGAGCCGGATCCGGGACGGACGGCACGTGGTTGGCACGGTCTGTCCCATGCAGCGGTAACCTGTGGACGCCTGTTAGGCGTGCCCGGTCCATACCTCATCTGATTCGGTCGTGGAGCCGGGCGCGGTCCGTGACGTCCCCTGGTCACCCGGACACGCCCCCGTGCCGGCCCCGGTGAGGGTAGGACCGCGTAGACGGCTGGTGCGCGCAGGCGAGTTCGTAGACGCGACTGTCCGGCACACCGTGAACCGGACGATCTCAAACCTTGGAGGTGGCGGTGGCGTCAAGGACGCTGGCCGTCTGGGAGCACCGGAAGGTCGTCGGCCTCCTGGTCCGGCGCGACCTGAAGGTCAAGTACCAGCAGTCCGTGCTGGGTTACGCCTGGACGATGTTGGAACCCCTCGCGCTGACGTTGGTGTACTACTTCGTCTTCGGCGTCGTTCTCAACGCGGACCGGGGCATACCTGAGGACGCACAGCCCTACGGCGGCTTCATCCTCTACCTCGTCGCGGGCATCCTGCCTTGGACCACTTTCGGAGCGATCCTCAGCGAGGCGCCCCGTGCGATGATCACGCACGCGAAGCTGATCACCACGATGAAGGTGCCGCGGGAGATCTTTCCCATGGCCACCGTCGGCACCAAGTTCATCGAGTACCTGCTCACCTGGCCGGTTCTGCTGATCTTCGTGTTCGCCCTTGGCGGCCAGTTCTCCTGGGAGGGCATGTTCGTCTGGCTGCCGCTGGCGATCGTGCTGACGTTCATGTTCGGCCTGGGCATCACCTTGTTCCTGTCCGCGGTGAACGTGTTGCTCCGGGACATCGAGCGACTGACGCGTATCCTGACCCGCCTGTTGTTCTACGGGTCCGCGATCCTGTTCCCGGCCGCGATGGTGCTTCAGTCCAACGCCCCTGAATGGGCGAAGAACCTCTACGAGCTCAATCCGCTGATGGGTATCTTCCAGATGCACCGCGCTATCTGGTTCGCTGGATTCGAGGAACTAACGCCGAGTCCCCTCGCGTTGACCTCGGCGGTGGTCGGTTCGATCCTGATGCTCGTCATCGGATACTGGACGTTCCGCCGTCTGGAGACGTCCGTACTGAAGGAGTTGTGATGGCGTCCACCTATGAGGCCGCGGTCACCAGCGGTCCGGTCATCGAGGCCAAGGGCCTCGGTGTGAAATTCGCCGTGAACCGCCGACGCAAGCGCAGCCTCCGTGAGATGTTCATCCACGGCAACAAGCGTGACCCCAACGCCGAGGGCGACGAGTTCTGGCCTCTGCGCGACGTGTCCTTCGACATCGCCAAGGGCGACTGCGTGGGCATCGTCGGCAAGAACGGCACAGGCAAGTCGACGCTGCTCAAGATGATCGCCGGGGTGCTCATCCCGGACGAGGGCAAGGTCAGCGTGCACGGCAAGGTCGCGCCGCTCCTGGAGCTGCGCGCCGGGTTCAACGACAACCTGACCGGCCGGGAGAACGTGTACCTGGTCGGCTCCCTGCACGGCATGACCGAGAAGACGATCGACGAGCGCTTCGACGAGATCATCGACTTCGCGGAGATCAAGTCGAAGTTCGTCGACACCCCGATCCGGCACTACTCCAGCGGCATGAAGGTGCGCCTGGGCTTCGCGCTCATCTCCCAGCTGGAGCACCCGATCATGCTGGTCGACGAGGTGCTCGCGGTGGGCGACAAGGCCTTCAAGCGCAAGAGCTACGAGGCCATCGACCGGATGCTGGCCAACGACCGCACCATGGTGCTGGTCTCCCACAACGAGAAGGACCTGCGCCGCTTCTGCAACCGCGGCCTCTACGTCAAGGGCGGCACGCTGGCCTTGGACACCGACATCGACTCCGCCCTTGCCGCGTACAACGAGGACACCAGGGTGGAGATCGAGGAGCGCAAGAAGAAGGACGCGGCGAAGAAGAAGCGCGCCGAAGCGGCCGAGAAGAAGGTCGAGTCGGAACAGAAGGACCTCGAGGCGGACACCGAAGCGAAGAAGGCCGACGACAAGAAGAACGACGGCCAGAAGAACGACGGCGGCCAGGCCGGCTGACCGGACGGAGCCGTCCCGAACCACTGGGGGGCCACCCCGGACTACTGGAGGGGCAACCCCGAGCGAAGCGCGCATCCCGGACTGTTCCGGTGGTGCGCTCTTTGCTGTCTGGGCCTGTCCGAAAGGCCCTCAGAGCAACCAAATCGGGGTACCGATCCCCATACGCGTGTCAGTGGTTGATTGCATACAGAGGGTGGGCGACGGTGACTCTCAGTTGAAACTGGGGGGTGCGGGCATGGCCAACGGCACAGTGGCGCGGGCGGTCGCGCGGATGTTGGAGCGCAGGTACGTCACTCGGACGGGGGTGACGCGCATCGCCGTCCTGCTGGCCGTCGCCGCGGCGGTCTGGTTCAGCCGGGCCGACCTCGTGGGTGCCGTCGCTGGGTCGGTCCTGCTCGGACTGGTCCTGTTCTGTGACGCGGTCAGGGCCAAGATGCGGGCCAACCGGCGGGACGCGCTCACCCTGTGGACCGTGTCCATGGCGGCCCAGCTCAGGGAGTACGCCGTCTACGTGGGGCTCGCATTCGGTGCGGCCGCCGCGGGGTCGGCCAGCGCCTGGGGCTGGGCGGCCGGGGCGCTGATCGCCTTGGCCCTGCGTGACACCCTCTTGGTGGCCCGCTCGGCCCCGCCGGCGGCCTCGGAGCCGAAGCCCTTGATCGTGCCCGCGCAGCGGCGAGCTGAGGGGCTCACAGCGCCGCAGCGGCCCGCGCAAGCCTCAGCCCTCGGTCAGGCCCAAGCCCCAGTCCCCGGCCAAGCCCCGGCCCTCGACCAGGCCCAAGCGGAGAGCTCCGGTCGCGCCGATGCCGTTCCGCTGCCCCTCCTTGCCCGCCAGGTCATGGTCTTCGGCCAGCCGATCCGCTTTCTCGTGATCGCCGTCACGGTGACCGCCTGGGACGCGAGGCTGGCCTTCGTCAGCCTCATCGTCGGCTGTGCCGTGGCGGTCACTGGAGAGCTCGTGGACCCGTCCTCCCGCGGTGCGCGCCGATGAGCGGGTCGGCGGACGGGCCGACGAGGGGTCCGACGGACGGGCCGACAGGCGAACCCGGGCGACCGCGCGAGCGGCTCGCACCCGCCGTTCCCGACCTGCGCTCCCTCCGTGATGACAGTCATATCGGGTATTTGCTGGGCAGACTCGTCCCTGGGGTGGCTCCGCCGCTGCTCACAGCCGTGGCCGGGACCGTGATCATCCTGGTGCTGATCGGGGGGAGCGGGGGAGAGCTGACAGGCATTACCCTGTTCGCACCGGTCGCTGCCCTGCTACTGTCCGGTTTGGCCTCGGGCCACCCCCACCACGGACGGTACGACTGGCTCGTACCCCCGCTGCTGCGCGTTGCCGAGTACAGCTTCCTGGCGGTGGTGGGACTCGCGTCCGGTGTACCCGGTCCCCTGGTGTTCGTACTCTTGGTAGCAGTCGTCTGCCACCACCGCGACGATGTCGCACGTCCGTCGGTCGGGGTGAACCGGCCTGCGTGGCTGCGACGCGCCGCTCTCGGATGGGACGGTCGCATGCTCGTCATCGCGGTCGGGGGCGCGTTTTCCGCGCTTACCGCCGCCTACGGCATACTCGCCGGGTACCTGGCGATCCTGCTCGTGCGCGAGGCCGTACGTACCTGGAGCGCCACGCCGGTGACCGACGTGCGGGTCAGCGCCGCCGCGACAGGAAGTGGCGCCGCCGTCCAGGGGGATCGACCGATCGCCCGAAACGACGACGGGGGCCGACCGGCCACCGGAACGAACGGGGAGGCGTGAAGGCCTCCTCGACCTAAGGAGGAACACGCCCTCATGCTCGGAATGGTTCTCGCCGCAGGAGCGGGGCGCCGTCTGCGTCCCTACACCGACACCTTGCCCAAGGCCCTCGTGCCAGTCGACGGCGAGACGACCATCATGGACATCTCGCTGCGCAACCTGGCCGCCGCGGGGCTCACCGACGTCGTCGTCGTGGTCGGCTACCGCGCCGAGGCGGTGGAGGAGCGCAAGGAGGCGATGGAGGAGCGCCACGGTGTGAAGCTCACCCTCAGCTACAACGACAAGGCCGAGGAGTGGAACAACGCCTACTCGCTCTGGACCGCACGTGACTTCTTCTCCGAGGGCGTCCTCCTTGTCAACGGTGACACCGTGCACCCGGTGAGCATCGAGGAAACGCTACTCGCCGCCCGGGGACCGGAACTGCTCCTCGCGGTGGACAACGTGAAAAACCTCGCTGAAGAGGAGATGAAGGTCACCCTCGACGAGGGCGGGCACATCCAGAACATCACCAAGCTGATGGACCCGGCCTCCGCCGCCGGCGAGTACATCGGCGCCACCCTCATCGAGGGCTCGCTCGCACCGCGCCTGGCCGACGCCCTGAAGGCCACCTGGGAGCGCGACCCGCAGCTGTACTACGAGGACGGCTACCAGGAGCTCGTCCGCCGCGGCGAGAAGCTCTCCGTCGCCCCCATCGGCAAGGTGGACTGGGTCGAGGTCGACGACCACGACGACCTGGCCAAGGCAAGGGAGATCGCGTGCCACTACTAGCTCGAATGCTGCCCTCCCCTCTGACGATCGACGTGCGTCGGGGGGCCATCGCTTCGCTCGGAACGGTGCTGGCCGACAGCCGCATCGCCACCGAGGGCCGCATCGCTGTCGCGGTGGGGCCGGGGCAGGGTGCGCAGATCGTCGCCGACCTGGACCTGCCCCAGTGCGAGATCTTCCAGGTCGACGAAGGCACCGTCGACGCGGCGGACGAACTGGGCAAGAAGCTGCGTTCCGGCGCCTACGAAGCCGTGGCCGGTGTCGGCGGCGGCAAGACCATCGACGTCACCAAGTTCGCCGCGACCATGGCGGGCATCCCCATGGTGGCCGTGGCCACGAACCTGGCCCACGACGGCATCGCCTCCCCCGTGAGCTCCTTGGAGCATGAGGGCGGCAAGCCGTCGATCGGTGTCACCATGCCCCTCGCGGTGGTCATCGACGTCGACTACGTCCAGGCGGCCCCCGCGCACCTGGTCCGGTCCGGGGTCGGTGACGTGGTCAGCAACATCTCGGCCATCGAGGACTGGGACCTCGCGGGGCGGGTGAACGGCGAGCAGGTGGACGGCATGGCGGTCACCTTCGCGCGGGTCGCGGCCGAGGCGGTACTGCACCGCCCGGACTCGATCGAGTCCGACGGCTTCCTCAAGGTCCTGGCCGAGGGGCTGGTGCTGTCCGGCATGGCCATGACGGTCGCGGGGTCCAGCCGTCCGGCCAGTGGCGCCTGCCACGAGATCCTGCACGCCGTCACCCAGCTCTACCCCGGGACCAGCAACCACGGAGAGCTCGCCGGCCTGGGCGCCCTGTACGCGTCTTACCTGCGGGTCAAGCACCTGGACTGGCCGCAGGCGCGGCTGGAGGAGATCCGCTCCTGCCTGCTCCGGCACAACCTGCCCATCGTGCCGGAAGACGTCGGCCTCGACCAGGCGTCGTTCGCGCGGGCCGTGGCACACGCCCCGGGCACCCGTCCGGGCCGGTTCACCATCCTTGAACACCTGAACCTCTCCGAGGACGAGATCGGGCGGAGTGTCGCGGACTATGTCGAAGCCGTCGGTCGCTGAGGTCCGCGCGGGCGGCCAGCCCGCGGGGATCAAGGAGCGCGTCAACGAGGAGCACTGGGCCGGCCGTCTCTACATGCGGGACATATCCCCGTATCTGACGACCTTCTTCGTGCGTCTGCGCGTGCCGCCGAACCCCATCACGTACCTGATGATGGTGTTCGGCGTGCTCGCCGGGGTCATCGTGGCCTTCGGCGGGCTCTGGTCGGCGATCCTCGCCGCCGTGTTCGTGCAGATCTACCTCTTGTTGGACTGCTCCGACGGTGAGGTGGCCCGGTACACGGGCCGCACCAGCGTGGCCGGAATCTACCTGGACCGCATCGGCCACTACGTGTCCGAGGTCGCCCTGCTGATCGGTCTGGGCATCCGCGCCCAGGGCGAGTTCGAGTCGGGCGGCTGGGTCATCCTGGGCATGACGGCCGCGCTGGGTGTCGTGCTGATCAAGGCCGAGACCGACAACGTGGTGGTCGCCCGCGCCAAGGCGGGCCTGCCGGAGAAGATCACGGACGAGGCCATGAAGCCCCGTTCGTCCGGTCTGAGCCTGGCTCGGAGGCTGGCCTCCGCGCTGAAGGTGCACCGCCTCATCCAAGCGGTCGAGCTGTCGCTCATCGTGGTGGTGGCGGCCGTCGCCGACCTGTTCCTGGGGGACCTGGTGGCCACCCGGATCCTGGTCGTGGCCTGCGCCGCCGTAGCGGTGCTGATGAGCTTCGCGCACTTCGTGAGCGTGCTCGCCTCCCGGCGCCTCGAGTAACGCGCCCAGAACGATTCGGCGCCACGTACGGAGCCGTGGACGATACCCCGTTCACGGCTCCGTACACTTCTCTTTTATTCTTTCGTTAGTCTGTTTCTGCGATGGTTGACGTGTGTCCACCTGTCAGCCGCACTTCGTCCACTGAACGGTCGCAACCATGGCCACACCCGTGATCCCGCCCTCACCAGGCTCCGGAACGTCCACGACGGAGGACTCCCAGGTGCCCCGAGTGGAACGGAGCAGTTCCCAGGTGCCCGGTACCGGAAAACCCACCCTGTCCTGTGTCCTGCTCACCATGGGCACCCGCCCGGCCGAGTTGCGGCGCGCGATCACCAGTGTGTTCGAGCAGGAGGGCGCCGACGTCGAGGTGGTCGTCGTCAGCAACGGCGCCGAGCTGCCCGAACTCCCTGAGGGCGTCATTACCGTGCCCCTTCCGGAGAACGTGGGCATCCCCGAGGGCCGCAACCACGGCGTGCACGCCACCAAGGGCGATGTCGTCCTGTTCCTGGACGACGACGGCTGGTACCGCTCCATGGACCTCGCCCGCCACGTACGCGAGCGCTTCGCGGCCGACCCCGCGCTGGGCGCCCTGTCCTTCCGTATCGCCGACCCCGACGGTGGCCCGGACCAGCGGCGCCACGTGCCCCGGCTGCGTGTCGGCGACTCCCGGAAGTCGAGCCGGGTCACCACCTTCCTCGGCGGGGCCAGTGCGGTCCGCCGGACCGCCTTCGACGAGGGCGGCGGGCTCCCGGGAGAGTTCTTCTACGCCCACGAGGAGACCGATCTGGCCTGGCGCATCATGGACGCCGGCTACACCATCGAGTACGACGCCGACGCCGTGATGTACCACCCCGCGGTGGCGCCGACCAGGCACGAGAACTTCTACCGGCTCAACGCCCGCAACCGGGTGTGGCTGGCCCGCCGCAACCTGCCGTGGCCCCTGGCCTTCGCCTACTTGGGCACCTGGGTGGGGCTGACCGTGATGCGCGAGCGCGACCGTGCCGCGCTGAAGTCGTGGTTCGCCGGTTTCCGGGAGGGTTGGCGCGAGGACCCGGGCCGCCGTACTCCCATCAGCTGGCGCACCGCCTGGCGCATGACGCGAGCAGGACGTCCCCCGGTGATCTAACCTCGGGGTGTCCCTCGTCCCCCAAGGAGAGTGCTCGTCCCTTATGCTCACCGGTCCTATCCTCCTGATCTTCTTGTTCCTGCTCCTGGTCATCATCGGCCTCGTGGTGGCGCTCGTGATCGTGTCCACGAGGAAGAAGCAGTCCGGGCCGCACGCGGGCCAGGCCCCGTACGGCCAGTACCCGCAGCAGGGCCAGTACGCGCCGCACCCGGGCCAGCAGCCGCCGCACGGGTACAACCAGCCGCCGCACCAGGGCCACCCCGGCCAGTACCCGCCGCCCGAGCAGCCGCCCGGCCAACCGCAGGCGCCGCAGCCTCCCGGCCCCCAGGGTCCGGGGCCGCAGTGATCCTGAACACCGGGTGGGCGCGAAATCTCTGATGTTCCTGGTGGGAAAGCGATAGATTCTGGGGACAGACCCACACGTTCCCAGTCGAGAGCGGGGCGGTAGCCGTGTCCGAACAGCCGTTGGTCCAAGCGACGGAAGAGCCCTTGCTGTCCCGGCCCGCAGCTACCGTTTCCGCGTTGAGAGATGCCGTCACCCGCCTGCTTCCCTCCCGGGTTCCGGAGTTCGACCGGCGCTTGGTCGAGGCGAGCACGACCGCCCAGACCAAGCAGGACTTGCGGCCGTTGCGGCTGTTCTGCCGTTACTGGGGGCAGGTCATCGAGATCCAGCGCCATCCGGACGTGGCCCGTCGACTGGATGAGATGTTGGCCGTGGTGGATCAGGGGCAGGGGGACACGCGTGCCGCGATCAGCGAGATTTCGGCGATCATGGCCTGGGCTGATGCGGAGTTGGACGCTTGACCGAGTGGACGTGGAGCTTTGATCCCCCTGACCTGGCGGAGGGCCTCCCCGTCGGAACCGTTGCCGAGATCGAGCGTCTGGCCACGGAGCTGGCCGCACTGGGTGAGTTGGCGGACAACGCGGGAAACCCGAAGGAGCGTGCTGGGGGTCTGCGTGACTTTCCCTTCTCGGACGACAAGGGCTACCTGCACTTCCTTCTCTCGCATCAGTTGAAGGAGATCGTTATCGTCCGCAGCACCTACTGCGGATGACGATGGGGGCGGGCGCCGTACGGCGCCCGCCCCCATAGCTGTGGATCAGATCTCGGTGACGGCCTCGTCGTACTCCAGCCGCTCCAAGCGGTCGAACCACGCGTCGGGTCCGGGCTTGCCGATGTTCATGACGACGAGCGGGGTCTGGGTGGAGTCCTCGCCGAAGAACTCCTTGCGGACACCCTCGGCGTCGAAGCCGGTCATCGGGCCGGCGGCCAGTCCGGCCGCGCGGACACCGACGATCAGGTAGCCGACCTGCAGGAGCGCGTTCTGCAGGGCCATGGACTCACGGGCCTCGACCGGCATTCCCGCGAAGTTCTCGCGGGCGTCCGGCACGACGGGGAAGGTCTTGGGGAAGTGCTCGTGGAAGGAGCTGTCCGCGGAGAGGACCAGGGCGAGCGGGGCCGTGGAGGTCTTGGGGGCGTTGCTGCCGGCCATGTGCCTCACCAGGCGCTCGCGGGCCTCGGGGGAGCGGACGACGGTGACGCGCAGCGGCTGGTTGTTCATCGCCGTGGGGCCGTACTTGACCAGGTCGTAGATGGCGCGCATCTGCTCGTCGGTCACCGGCTCGCCGGTAAAGGTGTTGGCGGTGCGGGCGCTGCGGAACAGCAGGTCCTGCGTGTCCTTGTCCAGGACCAGGTTGTCAGTCATGTCGTACCCCGGCGGTGCTTATGGGCAGGGAAGTGCCGTGCGAAGCGGCACCGGGCACAACATTATTGACTGGGAAGATATTTCTATGAACAACGATATGTGAGCTCGTTCACCGAGCCGGGTACGCGGCGGCCTGGAACGGCCGGATCGGCCGAGGGGAGCGCTGCCGCGGGACCCGCTGGCCGGACGTGCGCCGCCGCTGGAAGAGGGAGCTCGGCTCGCTCGCCTCAGCCACCCACTCCTCCAGCCGCTTCACGAACAGCCGCGCCTGCACCGGCCAGTGGAACGACACCTGCGCGATCCGGTGGCCGTTCCGGGCGTACTCGAGGCGGGTGTGCTCGTCGCGGCGCAGGTCCAACACGGCCCGCGCGGCGGCCGACGGGTCCTCGAACGGCACGACCGTTCCGGTCCGCCCCTCCGGGCGCTTGGACACCAGCGCCTCGGCCAAGGGGTTGGGTGTGGTGATCACCGGCAGGCCATGGGCCATGTACTCGACCACCTTCGTGGGTAGGGAGTGCCGGTAGTTGTCGGTGTCGTGCAGGAGGCTGATTCCGGCCAGGGCTCCGGACGCCATGCGCAGGGCGCGGTCGTTCGGGACGAAGCCGTACCAGTGCAGGGCGTTCTCCTGGTGGGCTTCCCGCAGCAGAGGGCGGACCCCGTGGTCGGCGCCGCCGATGACCTCCAGGCGGACACCGTGGTCGCGCAGCTCGCGGCCCATCCCGACGAGGTCCTCGGCGCCCCGCGCCCGTGAGACGTGCCCCAGGTAGACGACCCGGTCGTCACCGGGCTCGCGGTGCGGTCTGTCGGGTACCTCGGTGGTGTTGGGTACCACCATGTGCTCCTCGCGGAACCTGGTGCGGTAGCCTTCCTCCGCCAGCAGCAGGTGCATCCTGCGTTCGGCGCGGCGCTCGAAGCCGCGCACCACGCTGCCGAGCGGCTTCCTTAGCGGACGGGGCACCCACGGTTTGGTGAGCAGGGCGGAGGCCGTGTCCTCGTGGACGTCCCACACGGTCACCGGGCGGTTGGCGGGCAGCGCCAACAGGAGTTCGGGGTCGTGGAAGAGCAGCAGGTCCGCTTCGGGAGCGAGCCGCGCCAGGATCGCGCGGGCAGCACGGATCGACGCGAGGCGGTCGCGGCCGGAGGCGCGCGGCACGTCAACCGAACGGATCTGGTCCCAGGGGGTTACACCGCACTCCCGGAACGGGGCGACGTAGGTCACCGTGTGCCCTGCGTCCACCAAGGACCGAATCTGGCGGTGCAGGATCCGGGCGTCCTCTGGGTGGTGCACAATCGTGGCCACAAGTGCGTGCATCGAGATCACCTACGCGTGTCACCGGTTGTTCGGTCTACTGCGATGATCCGCCGCTACGAGGCGGTATCAGCTGCACGACACGGTATTCACCTGCGGAAACACACTGAGGAAAGCCGGGTGGACACTCGGGGTGATTCGGGTGAACCTTCGGTTGGGCGTCGGTGAACGCACGAAGGCACGCCGCCGAACGCCGCCTGGCGCCCGGGTGGGCGTGCCTTGTCACGGGCCCTGTGAGAGGGCTCTTCGTCTGAGTGGTCCGGCTCCTTACCGGATCCGGATCCTTACAGGACCTCGATTCCCTCGCGCTGGACCTGGCGGCGGACCTGAGCCGGGACTTCGGTGACGGAGTCGGAGTCCGGGTCGGAGCGCCGGAGGACGCCTCGTGTGTCCAGGAGCAGCCGCGCGTACTCGGTGAGGCGTTTGGGCCGGTAGTCGTTGTGATCGGTCAGCAGGATCGTGAGGTCGGCGTCGGCCAGTGCCTGGTCGAGGTCGGTGGAGCGCGGTATGTCCACCCCGTCCACCTGCCAGGACTCCACGTGCGCATCGTGGTAGGTCAGGGTGGCGCCTTTGGCGGCGAGCTTGCGGGCCACCGGCCGGGCGGGCGACTCGCGCTGGTCGGCGATGTCGGCCTTGTAGGTCACACCCAGCAGCAGGACCTTGGAGCGGGAGAGCGCCAGGCCGGAGTCGTTGAGCAACTCCTGGGCCCGCTGGGTCACGTACGCGGGCATCCGGCCGTTGATCTCCTGGGCCAGCTCGACGAACCGGAACGGGTAGCCGAGGGTCTTGACCTTGTAGGAGAGGTAGTTCGGGTCGATCGGGATGCAGTGGCCGCCCACTCCCGGCCCCGGGTAGAAGGCCTGGAAGCCGAACGGCTTGGTCGCCGCCGCGGAGATCGAGTCCCACAGGTCGATGCCCAACTCCTGGCAGAAGACGGCCATCTCGTTCACCAGTGCGATGTTGACGTGCCGGTAGGTGTTCTCCAGGAGCTTGGCCATCTCGGCCTCGCGGGTTCCGCTCGCTCGGACCACCGTCTTCACGAAGTTCTCGTAGAAGGCACCGGCTGCCTCTCCGCACTCCGGAGTCAGACCGCCGACGACCTTGGGCGTGTTGGCCACACCGAAGGTCGGGTTGCCCGGGTCGATCCGCTCCGGCGAGAACGCCAGGTGGAAGTCGGCTCCGGCGACCAGGCCGGACTCCTCCAGGAGCGGACGCACGACCTCCTCGGTGGTACCCGGGTAGGTGGTGGACTCCAGAATCACCAGTGTCCCAGGGGACAGGTGGGCGGCGATGGCCTTGGCCGCGGAGGTGACCGCGCCGAGGTCCGGCCCTCCCTCCGGTGACAGGGGCGTGGGCACACAGATGACGATGGTGCGCGCCTTGGTCACACACGCCGGGTCCGTGGTCGCGGTGAACCCCTGGTCCAGCATCGCGTTCACGTCTTCCGACGACAGGTCGTCGATGTGTGACGAGGCCTTGTTCAGGCCGTCGACCACGTGCGCGCTGACATCGAAGCCGGTCACCCTCAGCCCGGACGACGCGGCGGCGGCCGCCAGGGGCAGACCGACGTATCCGAGGCCGAGTACGACGAGATCACTGGCTGAGCCGGAGCTCTGCTCGGGGACAGTGGCTGGGTTGGAGGCTGCGGCATCCACTTTGTGGTCACACTCGCATTCAATAGGTGAACGGGCGTAAATGGTCGAGGACAGCCATTCAGAGTGCTGGACGTCCGAGTGTAGACAGACGTTGTCCCCTGTTACGGGTTCTGGCCTGGTTCGGACATTTTTCGAATGAGAACCCGATACGCCTGGTTGTAGCGGTATACGGCCTCGGCCCAGGTACGGTCCGCACCAACACGGCTTTGACCTGCTTGTCCGTAGGACGTCCGCTTTTGATGACTGTAGGCGAGTTTTGTGAGCACATCAGCTAGACGTGCCGATTCGCCCGCCGGAATTAACTCACCGGTCACCCCGGGTTCCACGATCTCTCGCAGAGCGGGAAGGTCACTCGCGACGACAGGGAGCCCTCCGGCCATGGCCTCCACGGGCTTCAAAGGTGTCACCAGTCGGCAGACCCGGTCGTCACGGCGGGGGACCGCGAAGACGTCCAAGGCGGCGTGGTGGTGCCGGACCCGGTCGGCGGGCACCCGGCCCGGGAAGTGGGCCGCCACGGACAGCCCCAGCCGCTCCGCCCGCTCCCGCAGTGCGGGGAGTTCCGGCCCGTCCCCGACCACCAGGGCATGGGCCGGTTCGCCGCGTTCCCGCAGGAGGGCCACGGCTTCCAAGAGCACGTCCAAACCCTCGTAACCGAAGCAGCTCGTGGTGGTGCCCGCGACGAACTCGTCCGGCCCGATGCCCAACTCCTCGCGGACCGCCGAGCCGGAGGGGAGGGGCTCCAAGAACGAGGGGTCCACGGCGTTGGGCACGACCAGCAGACGTTCCCTGGGCACCCCTCGGGCCTCGATGTCGGCGCGCATGGCCTCGCCCAGCGTCACCACCAGGTCGGCGGCGAGCATGCACTCGGTCTCGTTGGCCCGTTCAGCTCGGTAGAAGGCGTCGCCGACTCCCCGGGAGGGGTCCCGGGACAGCCAGGACTCCTCCAGGAAACCGCGTACCTCGTAGACCACGGGTAGCCCGTGGCGGCGCCCAAGTTCCAGGGCCAGCCGCGCGTTGTGGTGGTTGCTCGCCGCGTGGAGTACGTCCGGGCGCACCGCCTCCACCAGCTTCGAAGCCAACCTGAGCCCTGATTCCAGCTCGTCGGCGTGGTTGGCGGGAGCCTTCCAAGGGATGAGGCGGTGGTAGGGCACCCCGTCCACGCGCACGAGGGTGCGCGGGTCCGGTACGCCCTTGCTGAGCGGGTACCCGGCCCGGGTAACCGCGTGCACGTCCATCCCGGCCTCCCGCTGGGCGGCCGCGATGCGGTGGGTGCGCTGGGTGTAGCCGGCGTTGGTGTGCGGCAACGCGTTGGTGACCAGGTGCAGGACCCTGAGGCCTGCCCCGGGCCGCCCGGGATCGGTCGCCACGCGCCAGTGACCGGAGCCCGTCTCCGCCGGTCGCTGATCGTTCACCGTGTCGTCAGGCCGCGTTCGGGCACCGCGGGTTAACGTGATTCCGTGATGGTCAGGCGAAACGGACGGGGCCGCGGGGACGACGCGCCCCGTCGCCAGGGCCGTCCGGTGCTCCGCGGTGGTCCTGTGGGGCCCCGGCGGGATACGTTCGACCAGTTCGCGCGCGGTCTCCGCGTCTCCGGCGGCCAAGGCCGCGGCGACCAGGCGACCCGTGCGACGGGCCGACGAGCCCCGCGCGGCGGACAGCAGTACCTCGCGTGCCTCCTCGCGCCGCCCCTGGTCCCACAGGGCGTAGGCGCGGGGCAGGGCACCCGAGCGTCGGGCCACGGCACGCGCCGCGTTCCGCATCGGGCCGGGCATCAGCCGAGCCGCCAGCAACGGCAGCCGGGCGGGGTCGGAGCGCAGCTGGTGCCAGGCCAAGGAAGCAGTGAACGTCACCGCCCGTGGCCAGAGGGCACGCGGACGCGGATCACGGGGTTCGGGAGTCTGGGTGTCATGCACGGTCAGTCACACAACCATGTGGACGTGGCCGGATGGTGACACCACGGCGACACGGACGGGACGACTGGGGCAAGGAAACCCACCGCCGCGCCCATCCGCCGGAAAAGCCCGTTTCGTCACCGTCGGCGTCCGCCCACGACACACCAGCACAGCACTCATCGCATCGGAACCAGAAGGAAACAGCTGTGGCAACCAACGCCCCTCTTGGCAGCCAGGACACCGGGATCGTGCACGTGGTCGGCGCCCGCCCCAACTTCGTGAAGGCCGCCCCGGTCGTCTCCGCGCTGCGGGGCCGCGGCGCCCACCAGACGGTCCTGCACACCGGTCAGCACTATGACGACCGCATGTCCGCCGTCTTCTTCCGCGATCTCGGCCTCCCCACCCCCGACATCGACCTCGGTGTCGGTTCCGGCTCGCACGCCGCGCAGACCGCCGCGCTCATGGTCGGGCTCGAACGGGAGTTCACCCAGGCCGCACCCGGAATGGTCGTGGTCTACGGCGACGTCAACTCCACCGTGGCCGCGGCCCTGGTCGCCGCCAAGCTCGGTATCCCGGTCGCACACGTCGAGGCGGGCCTGCGCTCCTTTGACAACACCATGCCGGAGGAGATCAACCGCCGGGTCACCGACCAGCTCAGCGACCTGTGTTTCGCGACCAGCCCCGAGGCCGTCGGCCATCTAGCGGCTGAGGGCGTCTCCCCGGGCCGCGTCCACCTCGTCGGCAACCCGATGATCGACACGCTCCTGGGCAACCTCGACCGCTTCGACGCCGACGCGCTGCGCACCCGCCTCGACCTGCCGGAGAGCTACGTGGCGGCCACCCTGCACCGGCCCGCCAACGTCGACGACCCCGCCAACGTCGCGCGCCTGACCGAGCGCCTGCACGAGATCGCCGACCTCACCGACGTGGTCATGCCCGTGCACCCCCGTGGCAAGGAGGCCTTCGACCGTGCCGGGCTGGGCAACCACCCGCGCGTCCGCCTCCTCGAACCGCTTGGGTACCTCGACTTCGTCGCGCTCACCCGCGGCGCCGCCGCCGTGGTCACCGACTCCGGCGGAGTCCAGGAGGAGACCACCGTCCTCGGCGTTCCCTGCCTGACTCTGCGCCCCAACACCGAACGACCGATCACCATCACCCACGGCACCAACCAGCTGATCACCGACGCCGACCTCCTGCCGACCCTAAGCAAGGTCCTGGACGGCCGCACCGCGGAACGGATCGGCGACGTCCCGCCCCTCTGGGACGGGCGCTCCGGCGAGCGCATCGCCTCAGTCCTCACACAGTGGTCCAGGTGATTCCATGAACCCCGCACGCACCGACCCCACCCGCAGCAGTGCAGCACGCCGTAACACTGCACGCTCGAACCCCGCACACACCACGTGCGAACCCGGATACCCCTCGGGCCCCGCCGCCCGGTTGGCCCTGGGGATCCGGACCAGGCCCGGCACACGCCGAACCGCACGCCCCTTACCCCTGGGCGCCTACCAACCGAAGGACCCAGTGGTTTCCCGAACCGAGCGCAAGGTGGCAGACCGTGAAACGGCGTGATCAGAGCCAGACGGAACAGATTCGGCAGGCACTGGCCGAGCGCGAGGCCCAGCTCCAGGAGGCACAGGCGCGCCTCGCCGCGATCGAGGGCTCCACCTCACTCCAGGTGGGCCGCGCACTCACGGCCGCCGCGAAGCGCCCCGGGCGCTCCCTGGTCAAGCTCCCCCGTGACCTCTTCCGGCTCTGGCGCCGCAGCGGCAGCACCAACCACGCTGCCGGCCGCAGGGCCGAACCCGTGCGCTCGTTCGACGCGGACCGCCAGGAAGCCCGACTCCTCACCGGGCTCAGCGGCGGCCGCGAGGACCTCCTCGTCGCGGCCACCGTCGTCGGGCCCTCCGTCCGGGCCGCGATCGACCCCTATCTGCGCTCGGTACCCCTCCGGCCGCACGACGCCCAGATCGTCATGGACGGTGTGGACGTGGACCTCCTCCTGGTGTCCGCGTCGGCGGCCGCCCCGGGATCCTCTTGGGCCCACGTCGGCGACCCTGCCGCCGTCGACCGCACCCGAGCGCTGCACTGGGTTCTGGAATCGGCCGCAGCACGCGGCATCCCCACGGTTCTCCTCGACGACGCCCCCGCCCCGCCTGCCCTGCGCCAACTCGGCTTCGACCGCGTGCACAAGGGCGACGCGGGCGTGCCGCTGCACCTGTTCAACCCGGTCGCTGCCGACCTCGTCTCCGGGCCGGAGGCCGTGTTCGTCCGCACATCGCGTGACACCCCGGTCCCCGAAGTCCTGGTGAACCTGGGTGTGGGTGTGGTCGACGCCGACTCGCCGAAACTCCCGGATGCCATGCGCGCCGCCAACGTCGTGGTGGTCCCGGAATCCGGGCACGACGCCCCGCGCCTGCACCGGCGCGCCTGGGCCTGCGGCAGCCGAGTGATCCCGCTCCCCGCGGTCCCCGTTCCCGGCACCGAGGACCTGGCGGTCACCGTTCCCCGCCTGCGTGCCGCCGAGCCCGCGGCCCACGAGGTACGCGCCATGCTCCGCGGAGTGTTCCTCGAGGACGCCACCCCGGTCCGCCTCGCGGCGCTCCTAGACGGCCTCGACTTCGCGGCCGGGACGTCCGGTACCGAGTTGCCGCTGAGCGGTCGCGGTGTGGCCGTCCTCGCCGATCCCGGATCAGCCGACGAAGCCGACCACCTCGCCGAGGACCTCCTTGACTCCCGCCTGCGCCCCGCGGAACTGGTGGTGCCCGACACCGCCGCCCGGCTCCCCGGCGTCCAACGGCTGCGAGCCGAGGGCGTCACCGTGCGCACGGTCCACGCGACCGCCCCCGACACTCCGGAGGAGCTCACCCGGGACGACGGGGACCCCGCCACGGGGACGGCACCGGACCACTGGGCGGTCCTCGCCGAACGCGCCACCTCGCGTTGGGCACACCTGTGGACCGGGCCGGTCGGTCGACACCGGTTGGCCGACCTCGCCTGCGCGGCCGAGTGCTCCGACGCCGACGCCGTCGGCACCCCGGACACCGCGACGGAGGGTGGCGGCACCCTCGCCGAAGCGGGGGAGCGGGGTTTCTTCGACCGTGACACGGGTGGCCGCCAGTACGTGTTCGTCACCTCCGTCACCCCGGAGCTGGCCCGAACCCGTCTCCTGCGGCGCGGCTGGCACCCAGCGGAGTGGAACCGGCGTGGCGCCAGGCTCCTCGCCCTGGGCCCGGACCACGGGTCCGGTACCGAAGGCGACAGTGGGGACTCCACCCGCGCTGAAGCCCCGACCGGTGCTCTCGGGTGAACCCCACCGAACACGCCCCAGCACGGGCAACCCACCAGTATCCGAAGGGAAGAACGTGAGCACAGCTCCTCCGCGCGCACTCTTGTACGGCGACGTGGACCTCAACATCATCGACGGTTCGGCGGTCTGGGCGCAGTCGATGGCACAGGCCCTGGCCGCGGCCGGATGCGAGGTCACCCTGCTGCTGAAGGCGCCGGTGCGGACCGACCGGCTCACGTCGCCCCTCACCGAGACTCCGGGGATCCGGGT
This sequence comes from Nocardiopsis oceani, assembly GCF_054777395.1. NCBI lineage: Bacteria > Bacillati > Actinomycetota > Actinomycetes > Streptosporangiales > Nocardiopsidaceae > Nocardiopsis > Nocardiopsis oceani. The sequence continues at coordinate 36,176 of NZ_BAAHAR010000003.1, read as the reverse complement.
GGTGCGGCCCTACGAGGACCGTATGCTCGCCGACCTCGGGCCGCGCGGCCTCACACCCGAGCAGGCGGTGGAGCTGATGGGTCGGCTGCACGCCCGCAAGCCCTTCGACCTCGTGGTCGTGCGGGGCAGCCGCCTCGCCGGGCTGGCCGCCCAGGAGGAGTCCCTGTCGGGGCGCCTGTGGACCTACCTCACCGACTTCCCCCACAGCGTCGGCCAACTGACCGCCACGGCCACGGCCGAGCTCACCGAGATCGCCCTGGCCTCCCGCTTCGTCCTCTGCCAGACCGAGGAGCTGCGGGCCTTCCTGGAGTCGACGGTGCCCGCCGCGTGCGGACGCTCGGTCCTGTTCCCGCCGGTCGTGGTGGTGCCGCCCGGTGTCGAGGCGGACGGCCAGGTGCACGCCCGCACCCGGCTGGCCTACACGGGCAAGTTCGCGCCCCGCTGGAAGACCCTGGAGATGACCGAACTCCCCGAGGAGCTGCACCGCCTCGGAGTGGATTCGGAACTCGTGATGATCGGCGACAAGATCCACGCCGAACCGGCTGACTGGGCCAAGCGCATGCATAGGGCCTTGGAGAGCACACAGCACGTGGACTGGCGCGGCGGTATGGCGCGGGCCGACGCGCTCCGACAGTCGGCCGAGTGCGATTTCGGGCTGTCGTGGCGCGACCCCGCCATGGACGCCAGCCTCGAACTCTCCACCAAGGTCCTGGAGCTGGGCGCACTCGGGTTGCCCGTGGTGCTCAACCGCACCCCCATGCACGAGGCGCTGCTCGGCTCCGACTACCCGCTGTTCGCGGGGGAGGACGCCTCTTCCGTGGCGGCCGTGGTCGCTCGCGCCTACACCGACCGCGCCGTCTACGCCGAGGCCGCTGATCGCTGCCGCTCCGCCGCGGCCGACCACAGCCTGGAGCGGGCCGCCGAACGCCTGCGCGGCTACCTGCGCGAGGCGCTCCCGCCGACGCCGACCGGGACCAGCCCTGACCGCCCACTCAAGGTCGTCATCGCCGGTCACGACCTCAAGTTCTTCACGCGCCTCGCCGAATACCTGGACTCCCTGCCCGGTCTCGACGTGCGCATCGACCAGTGGGAAGGGCTGAGCACCCACGACCAGTACCGGTCACGGGAGCTCGCCTCCTGGGCCGACGTGGTCATCTGCGAGTGGTGCGGCCCCAACGCCCTCTTCTACGCCAAGTGGAAGCGCCCCGACCAGCGGCTGATCGTCCGACTGCACCGTTTCGAGCTGTACGCCGAGTGGCCGCGCCGCCTGGACATCGGCAAGGTCGACGCGATCGTGTGTGTGAGTCCGCACTACGCCGACCTCACCCGTGAGATCACCGGTTGGCCCGCCGAGAAGGTGGTCGTACTGCCCAACTGGGTGGATGACCGGCAGCTCGACCGGCCCAAGCTCGCCGGGGCCGAGTACTCGCTGGGCATGATCGGGATCGCGCCGTCGCGCAAGCGCCTCGACCGAGGACTGGACGTCCTGTCCGAGCTGCGCCGACTGGACCCCCGCTACACGCTGTCGGTCAAGAGCAAACAGCCGTGGGAGTACTGGTGGATCTGGAACCGGCCTGAGGAGCGTGCCTACTTCGAGCGCGTCTACCGCCGGATCCAGCGCGACGAGGCGCTCGCCTCGGGTGTGGTCTTCGACGGGTTCGGCCCGGACGTGGCCACCTGGCTTCGGAGGGTGGGTTTCGTGATCTCCACCAGTGACGACGAGTCCTTCCACCTCGCACCCGCGGAGTGTGCGGCCTCTGGCGGGGTCCCGGCGCTGCTGCCGTGGCCGGGTGCCGACACCATCTACGACCCGCACTGGATCCACGACAACCCCGTCGCCATGGCCGAGGCGATCCACGCCACGGTGTCCGGAGGCGGGTTCGGGCAGGAGAGCGACCGGGCGCGCGCCGAGGTCGTCGGGGCTTACAGCCTGGAGCGGGTCCGGGGCCTGTGGAGCGACCTCGTGGTCAGAGGGGAGACCCCAGCGCTGACGGGGAGTACCAGTGCCCACGCCGGAGCGGGAGGCTGACCGGTTCCGGAGGGCCGGTCGGCCGTCATACGGGGCCGGTCATCTTCGACAGGCCTCCCGCTCCGGCGGGCAGGAACAGCGCGAAGGTGGTCGGCTTGGTCTGCACCAGCTCGATCCGGGCCCCCTCAGACTCGGCGATGTGCCGGGCGAGGGCCAGTCCGAGGCCGGTGCCGCCGCCCCCGCTCACCTCGCGTTCGAAGATCCTTCCGGACATGTGCTCGGGGACTCCCTCGCCTTCGTCGCTGACCTCTACGCGGACGGACTGTCCGGTGTCGAGGCGGCGGATGGTCACCGTCCCGGCTCCGTGCTTGTAGGCGTTCTCCACCAGGGTCGCGAGGATCTGGGCGAGGTCGGTGGGGACGGTCATCGCGGTCAGTCCCGCGTCGCCCGTGACCAAGAGCCTGCGCCGTTCCCGCTGGAAGACGGGTGACCACTCGGCCTGGAGGTGGTTGAGCAGCGGGTCGAGCTCCACCGCCTCCACCTCGGGGTTCTGGCTCTTTCGGGCACGGCCGAGCAAGCTCTCCACAGTCTCCACGAGGCGCTCGGTCTGGGCGAGGGCGGCCTCGCCCTCCTCCCGGACGACGTCCGGGTTGCTCGACTCCGCGATGATCTCCTCCAACCGCATGGTGAGCGCGGTCAGCGGTGTGCGGAGCTGGTGCGAGGCGTCGGTGGCGAAGTGGCGTTCGGTGGCGATCAGCCCGGCGATACGTTCGGCGCTGCGGTCCAGCACCTCGGCGACACGGTCGGCCTCCGGGATGCCGTAGCGATGGCCCCACGGTGTCGTCACTCCGGAGCCCAGCCGTTCGGCGGTGGCGGCGAGGTCCACCAGTGGAAGAGTGAGCCTGCGGGCCTGGAACATCGACAGGCCCACGGCGACCCCGATCGCGAGCAGGGACAGCGAGGCGATTCCCAGCCACGCCCGGACCACGCTCTCCTGTACGGTCTCCGCGCTCGCCCACACCTCGACCCGCGTGCCGTTTCCCGTGGTCACCGAGGCTTTCAGCAGGCTTGGTGAGTCCGCGGTCTCGGGGTTCAACGACGGGTTCCCCGCGGTCATCGCCGTCGGTCCGTCCGCGGGCGTGATGCGGACGAACCGGTCCGGGTGTTCCTCGTCGAACTCGGCCAGGTCCAGGCCGTTGTGGAGTTCGAGCATGGTGTCGCTCTCGGAGCCGATCAGCTCGGCCTCGCCCTCCAACTGGCGGTTGCTCTCGTCGTGCACCAGCTTGTAGGTCAGCGCACCCAGAGGCAGCCCAAGCAGCATGACTGCGATGACGGTCACCACCAGGGTGGAGAAAACCATCCGCCTGCGCATGTCACCTCACGTCCGTCCGACCCCGTGGCGGTCGACCGGAAAGCGCGTCGAACCCAAGGTCGTGTCAGTCTCGTTCGAACCGGAAGCCCACACCCCGGACGGTCGTGATGTAGGACGGTTGGTTCGCGTCATCGCCCAGTTTGCGGCGTAGCCACGAAATGTGCATGTCCAGGGTCTTGGTAGAGCCCCACCAGTTGGTGTCCCACACCTCCCGCATGATCTGCTCCCTGGTGACCACTTTGCCCGCGTCGCGTACGAGCACGCGCAGCAGGTCGAACTCCTTGGTGGTCAGCTGGAGCTCCCGGTCGCCCAGCCAGGCCCGGCGCGAGTCGTTGTCGATCCGGACCCCGTGGACCACCGGGACCTCGGCCCCGCCGCGGCGCAGGAGCGCGCGGACCCTGGCCAGGAGCTCGGCGAGCCTGAAGGGTTTGGTCACGTAGTCGTCGGCACCCGCGTCGAGGCCGACGACGGTGTCGACCTCGTCGGCGCGGGCAGTGAGAATGAGGATCGGCGTTCCGTGACCCTCGGCGCGGAGCCGACGTGCCACCTCAAGGCCGTCCATTTCGGGTAGCCCGAGATCCAGGACCATGAGGTCGATGTCTCCCGCACGGGCGCGGTCGAGTGTCTCAATGCCGTTGACTGTCACGTCTACCGTGTAGCCCTCGCGTCGGAGTGCGCGCGCGAGGGGCTCGGAGATCGAGACATCGTCTTCGGCCAGCAAAACGCAGGTCATGATGCCGATCGTAGGTCCCGGGTGGCGCATTTCCCTATTATGCGCGCCGGATACACCAAGGTTGGCCGAAAATGCGCTAATCACATAACGGTCAAATGGTGCGATTGGCCATCTTCGGTCTTTTCTTTGCACGTTCTTGGTGAAACTGGGAAGGTGGGTGGTTGGGAGCCCGCGCTCCGTGGGTCCGTCTTCCTTCCCTGGATTTCAAGAGGAGTCCGCAGTGAACCCCAACCCCAGCCCCGGCGGTGAATTCGGGCTTCCTTCTCAGGGACAACAGTGGTCCCATGGACCACAGCCTCCCCAAGGGCCACAGGAGCCTAGTCCGCAGGGGCGGTACGGAACCGGCCTGGTCGCGGTGCTCTGCGTGATCGCCGTGCTGGGGGGTGCCTCGTTCCTCGGCGGAGGGCTCGCCGTGGGAGGCATGCTGACGGCCCGGATCGCGGAGGATCCGGGGCCCGAGCCCGCCGCACAGGAGCCCTCCGAAGAGCCTGCCGAAAGCCCCACTCCCGAGGGGCCGCCGAGCCCTCCGGAGGTGCCCTCCCCAGACCTCACCGAGGAGCCGACCGATCCGCCCGCTGAGGACCCGGACGAGCCGCTTTTGACGGCCGAGGAGGTCGTGACGGAGCTGCGAGGCGAGTACGACGACCTCCAAGCGGGCGCCGACATGACCGGCGAGGTGTGCGAGGAGGACGAGGACGACCCGCTCTTCGTCTGCACGGGTGCCGTGCACACCAACCTGGTGCGCGTGGTCACCTTCGAGAACTCCTTCCTGGCCGAGACCCTCGCCATGGGGATCCGGAACCAGGCGGACGAGGGGGAGGGTGACGCGGTGGACGCCCAGGACGCCTGCCACGTCGTGCTCGTCTGGTTCGAGGAAGGCGGCATGGACCAGGCGGACCGCGACACCATGGCCGGTGAAGTCGATGGGATCGTCGACTGCTGAGTCCCCGCACGGGGCCCGTACCGGACGCCCGGCACCGCCGCGTCGTTGCGAACGCGATGGGCCACCCTGAGTAATGATGGGGGTGTTGGTGGTGGTTGACGGGCTTCAAAGCCTGCGAGTCCCACCGGACCTATCCACTCTTCCCGGACCTTGGACCAGGGCGGGGCATACGAGGAGCGGCGATGGCGCGGCGCAGCGGCATGGGCGGGACACAGCCGAAGTCCGGGCGTTGGGGAGCGGGGGTGGGCGCACTGGCGACGGCCGTGGCCTTGAGCCTGTCGGGAACGGCCGCGACACCCGCCGGGGCGGCGGAGGCCGGTCCGGCGGAGACCGTGGGCGACCCGCCTGAGACCGGGCCGTCGAGCTATTCGCCCCGCCAGTACTACTCCACCTGGCGTGATGCCCGGACCTACTGGTCGCAGGAAAGCCAGCACCCCACGGGCGGCTGGCTCCGGGCCGGGAGGCATGCCTTCTTCTGCCAAGTGGAGGGTGAGCCGCACTCCGACGGCGAGGGGTACTCGACCTGGTGGGCGCTGACCGACGATGAGACCGGGAACCGGGACGTCTTCGTCAGCGCCACGGCCTTCCGGGTGGCCGAGCCTTGGCAGCCGGTCGAAGGGCTGCCGCGCTGCTGAGGCGGTCGGCGCGAGGACCGCGGAGGGGCGAGGGGTAGGCGCCGGGACGCGACGCGGGCCCGTCCGAGAACTCGGACGGGCCCGCTTTCCGTGTCCGGTCCGGCCACCCGGTTGGCCGGGCGGCCGTTCGGCGGGATCAGGCGCCGACCTCCCCGAGGCCGGGCACTGACTTGCGCTTGCGGCTCAGGTAGAGCGCGCCGCCACCGGCGCCGACGGCCACCACGGCGGCGATGATCAGACCGGTCAGGGCACCACCGGTGACCGGCAGGGCAGCGCCCTTGTCCTCGTCCTCCTCACCGGGGCGGCCGGGCTTCTGGTCGTCCGGGTCGCTCGGACCATCGGTCGGTTCGTCGGTCGGGTCCGGGGACTCCGGCGGGTCGGTGGGCGATCCGCCGCCGTTGCCGGGCGGGTCGGCGGCCTCGTCGCCGACCACGATGCGATCGGCGCCGCCCTCGGGGTAGTCCTCGGCGCTCACGACACCGCTGAGGGTGTCGGTGAGGAACTGCTCCAGGGCGCCCTGGTAGGTGGAGCCCACCACGGTGAAGTCGGCGTCGCGGAAGGGGTACATGTCCCCGCCGCCGGCGGAGAAGTCGTTGGTCGCGATCGTGATGTCATCGCCGTCCACGACCTCGCCGTCCTCGACGATCACGGTGCCGTCGTGCAGGACCGCGTGGCGCACCCGATCACCTTCGGTGAGCACCTCGCCGTCCTCGCTGACCTCTTGGGCGGTGTTGTCGGGCTCGTAGGCGAAGTTGACCCCGGCCACCTGCATGAAGCGGCCGTCGGCGGTGGGAACGGCGGAGACACCGTGCTCCAGCAGTTCCTTGACCTGTGTGCGCGGGATCTCCGGGACCACCGCGACCTGGTTGGCGAAGGCGGCGATCGAGTAGGTGTCCAGCGCGGTGACCGGGCCTGCCGGGATGACCGAGTCGTTGCGGATGCCGCCGCCGTTCTGGATACCGATCTGCGGCTCCGGAACGTCGTACTCCCCGGCGTTGCGTACACCGGTGTCCACGAGCGCGTCGGCCAGCAGACTGCCCAGGTTGGTCTCCTCGGTGCGCACACTCGGGTTGCGGCCGTCCAGGTCGACCTCGCTCTGCGCCACCTCGGTCTCGGCGAGCTCTTCCACGTAGTCGGCGACGGGCTTGGCCACCTCGGTGTCGACCTCGTGGTGCGGCTCGACGGCGTCGTCGCCGGTACCGGACACCCGGACCGGTCCGGAACGGTCGCCGATGGAGTGGAGGTCGCCGTTGTCGTCGAAGTTCATCACCAGTCGGCCGACGTACTTGTAGTCCGAACCGGCGGTGACGATCGGCACCTCGACGCCGTCGGCGTTGTCCACCCACAGCGGGTAGGACAGCTCTTCGCCGGTGTCCGGGTGCACGCTGACCTCGTCGTCGGGCACCAGCGGGTCGTCGGGGTTGGCCATCACCTCGTGGCCGCCGCCGGAGACCATGGCGTCGATGCCGTTCAGCTCCTGGGCCACCTCCTCCTCGTAGGTGATGTCCTGGAGGTGGGAGATCATGATGATCTTGTCGATGCCTTCCCCGGCCAGCCGGTCGACCTCGGCCTGGACCGGGCCGACGACCTCGTCCACCACCACGTCGCGCGGGCTCGAGATGGTGTGCAGGGGCGGGTAGAGCGCACCGACGATGCCGACTTCGTGCCCCTTCGTCTCCACGACGGAGCTCGGGGCGATGCGCTCTTCCTCCTCCAGCGCGGCCAGCTCGGGCTCGCCCGAGACGTCCACGTTGGCGGCGACCACCGTGGTCTCCTCGGGCAGCTCGCCGATGAACTCGGCGTACAGGTCGGGGCCCAAGTCGAACTCGTGGTTGCCCATCGAGATCGCGTCGTACTCCGCGTGGGAGGTGGCGATCGCGTCGTAGAAGGGCGCGCCGTCCTCCTGCGAGGCGGCGAACTCCGGCCCGGGAAGGTACATGTCGCCGGAGTTGACGGCGACCACGCCGTGTTCCTCGGCCTCGCCGTCCTCGGCCTCGTCACCGGCGTTCTCGGCGTCGCGCAGCTCGTTGAGCAGGGTCGTGTACCGCGCGGCCCCGCCGAAGTCCGGATCGGCGGGGGCGTTCAGGAGCGCGGACTCGGGGTCGTTCCCGTGCAGGAGGGTGAGAGTGAAGGCCGCGTCACCGTCGGGGGTGTCCGTGGGAGCGGAGGCGCTGGCTGCGGGTGCGAAAGGTACCACCAGCGCGCCTGTCAGGATCAGTGCGCCGGATGTGCGCACGAGTCTGGACATGTCTGCTGTGACTCCTTTGGGGGATCTGGCGGGGACGCCGCCGTGAGGCGGGTGAGATCGGAGTTCGTTCACCCTAGACGGGGTGAGGTGTTCGGGCACGGGCCCCGGGGTTACGATTTGCAGAATCTCCAGTGTGCGCGGAGGTTGCCGACTACAGAATATAACTCAGGGTGATATTTTCACGGATTCTGTTGCTCTGTGTGTTGGTTTTTGGTCGGGTTCCGGTTCCGCCCCCGTCGGCCCGGTGCCCTTAGCTCCACGCGCCCCTACCATGGACTGAAAGTCGGCTCGATTCCCTCGGAGGACGTTCGTGTTTCCCTCTGGCCAGGACCCGTACGACCCCAACTCGGGACAGGGCGGCGTTCCCTCCCAGCGAGGACTGCCCGACTTCAACGCGAGCTTCGAGGCACAGCGGCCCGACGCGCCCATGCCCAAGAAGGTCTCCACGGTCCGCACCCTGATGTTCATCGGTGGTGCCTGCGGCCTGCTGCTCTCCCTGCTCTTCATCATGGGCATGAGCGTGCCGAACGAGGCGATGACCGAGGTCCTGGACGAACAGGCCGCGGTCGCCGCCGAGCAGGACGTCGACCTGGCCCTCGACGCCGAGACCATGCGTTCGCTCATGCTCTCCATGGCGCTGGTGACCGGGCTGTACGGGATCTTCTCCACCCTCCTCGCCGCACGTCTGCCCCGCCGCACCGTGGGCGTCTACTGGGGCGCCATGGTGTTCCAAGGGCTGGCCGGCCTGCTCCTGGGATGGAACCTGTTCTCCGGTGACCTGCTCGCGATCGTCCCGCTGGGCTTCACCGTCACGATGATGGCTTTCATGTGGGACAAGGAGAGCCGAGCGCACTACGGCTTGCTCTAGGTCGACTGGGCCGGCCCCGGAGAAGCGCGCTCTGGACACCTCACGCCGGGTCCTCCCCGGAGGTGCGGCCGAAGAGGCGGCCCTCCCTCGGCGGCCGGGGCACCCGAACCGCGACCTTGGTCCACTGGCGCTCCAGGAGTCCCCGTACGCTCCCGTCCTCCTGGCCCGCCGGGCCCGTCTGCCCCTCCAAAGCGAGAACCGCGCGGAGGAGCTCCTCGGAGTCGGGCCGGTCGTTCGCATCCTTGCGCATCGCCGCCGCCACCAGCTCTCCCAAGCCGTGTGGCAGGTACTGGACGTCGGGCTCCTCGGACACCACCCGGCGGGACATCTCCTCCGGGGCGGCCGTCCCGAACGGGTCGTGCGCGGTTGAGGCGAAGGCGACCGTCGCGCCCCACAGGAACACGTCGGACCGCTGCGTCGTCGGCTGGCCACGGTACTGCTCGGGGCTGATCCACCCGGGTGTGCCCAACCTGTCGCGCTGCTGGGCGACGCGTTCGTCGGGCAGCGCCTCCGGTGAGGGGAGCCCGAGGTCCCGGTAGGCGCGGCGCATCTTCCGCAGCCGGATCCACTTGGTGGGGTCGGGGTCCTCCACCGCGTGTGCGATCCCGAAGTCCAGCAGCTTGGGCCCCTGAGCGGAGAGCACTACGTTGCCCGGTTTGAGGTCGCGGTGCACCACGCCCGCGGCATGGATCGCCCGCAGGGCCTCGGCGATACCGGCGGCGAACCCGAGGAGCATGCCGCCGCGCAGCCGCCCGAAACGCTCCACGTGGTACCGCAGAGTGGGCCCCGGCACGTACTCGGTGATCATCCACGGCCGTTCGGAGCCCACGTCGGCCCGAACGAAGCGGGCCACCGACGGGCTGTTGACCTTGGACAGCAGCCGGGCCTCGTGTGCGAACCGTTCCCGGAACCGGTGGTCGGAGGACTGCTTCGGGTGGACGACCTTCACCGCCAGGTAGCCGTGCACCCCGGGTGACTCCGCGGCGTACACGGTGCCCATACCGCCCGAACCCACCCGCCCCCGCACCCGGTGCCCGCCGATCTCGCGTGGATCTCCGGGCTCCAGCGGAGCGAGTCTGCGGACGCCGCGTGCCTTCAAGGGCACTCCAACCGGAAGAGGGGGACGGTTGAGGCGAAGTCTATCCCCGGCCCCCCTGTGCAACCGATCCTCCGCGGTTCGGGCGCCCGACTCTCGGAAGACCCGGAGAAACCGGGCATAGGGTTGGCGTGCGGACCGTACAGGCCACGTCTTTGAGGACCCCCACGTGAAGTTCGTGCTCGCCGACTGGACCACCGTCGACGTGACCCCCGCCATGCACGGAGCGGTGAGGGGGGCGACACGGCTCCCGTCGGGGGAGTTGGTTCCTGCCGCCACCGACCATGCCACCCGACGAGGCCTGACCCGCGAGTTTCTGGCGGAAGTCTCGGTCGACGGGGAACTCGTGCTCACATGGCGCGGACGGGACCTGTTCGCCGTGGTCACGGAGGAAGGGCGGGTAGGCCCTGCTCAAGCTCCGCGCGGGGAGGTGCTGAGCGGGTGGGCCACCTTCTGGATGTTCGTGGCACTGTTGGTTCCGGCCCTGGGGCTGACATTCCTGCCCCAGTTCGTGGAGATGCGCAGTCTTGCGTACATCCTTGCCTTCGCGGCGTTGCTGTTCCTGGGCTGGCTCCTGCCCGTACTCGTCTTCTCGCTCGTCGGACGATCGAAACGGGCGGCGGACGGCGGCGGCTGAGCCGATTCATGCGGGTTGTACACAGGCCGGTGGACGAGGCCCCCGAAGGTCGGTGTCCTCTGGCAGGGTCAGAGGTGACACCAGAGGGGGAGGACCATGAAACCGGAGCAGTTCATCGACGCGGCCCTGTGGTTCCCGGAGGCGGAGGAGAGCGAGCCCTTCGGCCCCGGCGCCCTCGTATACAAGGTCGCGCGGCAGAAGATGTTCGGCCTGCTCACCGGTGGCGCCGACGGCGGCCCCGCGACGGTGAACCTCAAGTGCGACCCGGAACTGGCACTGGAACTGCGCCACCAGTTCCCCGCGGTCACCCCCGGCTGGCACATGAACAAGCGGCACTGGAACTCTGTGTTGCTGGACGGCACCGTTCCCGGAGACGAGCTCGTAGAGATGCTCAGGCACTCCTACGTCCTGGTCGCGCGCAGCCTGCGCCGGGCGGACCGGGACCGGGTGCTCGCCGTCCTGGGGGAGCAGACCCCGGAGATCGGCGCCGAGGCCTGAGAAAGGACGCAGGTACCCATGTCCACCACAACCAAGCCGACCCCTCCTCAGCAGGCCGTGGTCCAAGGGGTCCTGGAACGCCTCACCTATGCCAACGAGGAGACCGGCTACACCGTGGCCAAGGTCGACACCGGGCGGGGCGGCGACCTGCTCACGGTGGTGGGCTCCCTCCTGGGTGTCCAGCCGGGCGAGGCGCTGCGGCTGCGCGGCCGCTGGGGCTCCCACCCCCAGTACGGCCGACAGTTCCACGTGGACGACTACACGACCGTGCTGCCCGCCACGGTCCAGGGCATCCGCCGCTACCTCGGCTCCGGGCTGATCAAGGGGATCGGGCCGAAGATGGCCGAGCGGATCGTCGAGCACTTCGGTACCGAGGCCCTGGAGGTCATCGAAGAGGAGGCCGAACGCCTCATCGAGGTCCCCGGACTGGGCCCCAAACGCACCAAGCTCATCGCTGACGCCTGGGAGGAACAGAAGGCCATCAAGGAGGTCATGGTCTTCCTCCAGGGCGTGGAGGTCACCACATCGCTGGCGGTGCGCATCTACAAGAAGTACGGTGACGCCTCGATCGAGGTGGTCCAGAAGGAGCCCTACCGGCTGGCCTCGGACGTGTGGGGGATCGGCTTCAAGACCGCCGACACCATCGCCCAAGCGGTCGGCATCCCGCACGACAGTCCACAGCGGGTCATGGCCGGTATCCAGTTCACCCTGTCGGAGTCCAGCAACGACGGGCACTGCTACCTCCCCGAGGAACGGCTCATCTCCGCAGCCGTGAAGATCCTCCAGGTGGAGTCGGGGCTGGTCATCGAGTGCATCGCTGAACTCGTGGCCGAGGAGGGCGTCGCACGGGAGACCGTCCCCGGTCCCGAAGGGGAACCCGTCCGCGCCGTCTACCTGCTCCCCTTCCACCGTGCCGAGCTGGGTCTGGCCTCCGGACTGCGCTCACTGCTCGAGACCCCGGAGGAACGCCTGCCCGCCTTCGCCGACGTCGACTGGTCCCTGGCGTTGGAGTGGCTCAACCGGCGCACCGGTGCCTCTCTCGCCGAGGCCCAGCAGCGAGCGGTGCGTGAGGCCCTCGCCCAGAAGGTGTGCGTGCTCACCGGCGGCCCGGGCTGCGGTAAGTCCTTCACGGTCTCCTCCATCGTCACCATGGCGATGGCCAAGGACGCCAAGATCATCCTGGCCGCCCCGACCGGGCGCGCGGCCAAGCGCCTCACCGAACTCACCGGCTTCGAGGCCTCCACGGTGCACCGCCTCCTCGAGCTGCGTCCGGGCGGGGACGCCTCGCACGACCGGGACAACCCTCTGGACTGCGATCTCCTCGTGGTCGACGAGGCCTCCATGCTGGACCTGATCCTCGCCAACAAGCTGGTCAAAGCCGTCCCGCCCGGGGCCCACCTGCTGTTCGTCGGTGACGTCGACCAGCTTCCGTCGGTGGGGGCGGGGCAGGTCCTGCGCGACCTGTTGGAGGAGGGCTCGCCCATCCCCAACGTGCGCCTGACCCACGTGTTTCGCCAGGCCCAGCAGTCCGGCGTGGTCACCAACGCGCACCGGGTCAACCAGGGGGAGCCGCCTCACCTCCAGGGGATGTCCGACTTCTTCCTGTTCCCCTGCGACGATGCCGAGGACGCCGCCCAGATGACCGTCGACGTGGTCGCCCGGCGCATCCCCCGCCGCTTCGGCCTCGACCCGCGCCGCGACGTGCAGGTGCTGACCCCGATGAAGGGCGGGCCCGCCGGGGCGACCAACCTCAACTCCGCCCTCCAGACAGCCGTGACCCCGCCGGCGGAGCACATCCAGGAGCGCAGGTTCGGCGGGCGGGTCTTCCGGGTGGGCGACAAGGTCACCCAGATCCGCAACAACTACGAGAAGGGGGAGAGCGGGGTCTTCAACGGCACGCTCGGCGTGGTCACCGGGATCGACTCCGTCGCCCAGGAAGTGTCGGTGCGTACCGACGAGGACGAGGAGATCGGCTACGACTTCGCCGAACTCGACGAACTCACCCACGCCTACGCCATCACGGTGCACCGCTCGCAGGGCAGCGAGTACCCGGCGGTGGTCGTCCCCGTCACCACGTCCGCCTGGATGATGCTGCAGCGCAACCTGCTCTACACCGCGATCACCCGGGCAAAGAAGATGGTCGTTCTGGTCGGATCCCGACGTGCCCTGGCCCAGGCGGTCCGCAACGCCTCCTCCGGCCGGAGGCACACCGGGCTCGCCCACCGTTTGCGCCGCCCCCTGGCCGAACGTCACGAATCCCTCGTCTGATCGTCACCATGCGCACGAAAAGCCCGATTCGGCCCACGAAAAGTACGGAGACGTTCGCGGATTCCGCCCCACGGGCCGTCCCTTGTGCATAGGCTCTCGTTCAGTCACCTTGCTTCCCTCGCGAGAATCTTCCCAAGGGAGGTTTTCCGTTCCGTGCTCGGTACGCCCAGGTGACAGCGGGACCAATCAGGATGCTGGCGCTCTTTCACCCCCCGGAGAGCGGCGGCAGCCCGGGTGCCGGCCGGATCGGACCGGCACCCGGGGCCATCGATAGCCCTGGGTAGCGCGGCGGTCCGGTCCCGAGTCGCAAGGGCACACTCGGCAGGCCCTAGGCTGTTATCTCGTGCGACAGACTCTGATAGTGGTGGGTGCCGCGATCATTCGGGACGGATGCGTCCTGGCCGCCCAGCGCGCCCAACCCCAGGCCCAGCGCGGCCGGTGGGAGTTCCCCGGCGGAAAGGCCGAGCCGGGGGAGGCCCCGGCCGAAGCGCTCGTCCGCGAGTGCCGGGAGGAACTGGGCGTCACCGTCCGGGCCCTGGAACCGATCGGGGACGACGTTCCACTACCGGAGGTCGCGGCACGGCGCTCCCGGCCGGTCGTCCTGCGGCTGCTGGGGGCGGAACTCCTGGAGGGTGAACCACGCCCCCTGGAACACCTGGCGCTGCGCTGGGTGGATTCCGGGGGTCTGGGCGAACTCGACTGGATGCCCGCTGACGTCCCCTTCCTGGGGCCGCTCACCACACTGCTCGGAGCGCACACCAGCACCGCTTGAGGCGTGCTTTCAGGGACACGGGACACCGGCTTTCCGGGCACTTCGGAGTGATGAAGTTAACCGGGGTGACCTGTACGTTTCCCAACCAGACCACTATGACCGCATAAACTGGCAACGGGCCGTGGCACTCTGCGGTCTCTACCCAGTACAGGAGATCGAGACTTTCCCATGTCCAGCGCTACGCCCGTCGAGGGCTCCGCCCGCCGCAGCGACCTGCGCAACGTCGCCATCGTGGCTCACGTCGACCACGGCAAGACGACCCTCGTTGACGCCATGCTCTGGCAGTCCGGAGTGTTCCGGGAGAACCAAGACGTCGACGAACGTGTGATGGACTCCAACGACTTGGAGCGCGAGAAGGGCATCACCATTCTCGCGAAGAACACGGCGGTCCACTACACCACGCCCGAGGGCGACGACGTCGTCATCAACATCATCGACACCCCCGGCCACGCCGACTTCGGTGGTGAGGTCGAACGCGGCCTTTCGATGGTCGACGGTGTCGTCCTGCTCGTCGACGCCAGCGAGGGCCCGCTCCCGCAGACCCGCTTCGTGCTCCGCAAGGCCCTCCAGGCCAAGCTCCCCGTCATCCTCGTCATCAACAAGGTCGACCGGCCCGACAGCCGGATCGCCGAGGTCGTGGACGACACCTACGAGCTTTTCATGGACCTGGACGCCGACGAGTCGCAGATCGAGTTCCCGATCGTCTACACGTGCGCCCGGGACGGCAAGGCCTCCCTGGAGCGCCCCGAAAACGGTGCTGTGCCCGAGAACGACAACCTCGTTCCGCTGTTCAGCACCATCCTGGACACCGTCCCGGCCCCCGAGTACGTCCCCAACGGTTCCCTGCAGGCCCACGTCACCAACCTCGACGCTTCCCCGTTCCTCGGCCGTCTGGCGCTGGTCCGCGTCCAGCAGGGCGAGCTCCGCAAGGGGCAGCAGGTCGCGTGGATGCGCACCGACGGCAGCATCCAGCAGGTCAAGATCACCGAACTCCTCATGACCGAGGGGCTGGAGCGCAAGCCCGCCGAGGTGGCCGGACCCGGTGACATCGCGGCCATCGCCGGCATCGAGGACATCATGATCGGCGAGACCCTCGCCGACCCCGAGAACCCGGTCGCGCTGCCGCTCATCACGGTCGACGAGCCCGCCATCTCCATGACCGTCGGTACCAACAGCTCGCCGCTGGTCGGCAAGGTCAAGGGCGCCAAGGTCACGGCCCGCCTGGTCAAGGACCGCCTGGAGCGGGAGCTCATCGGCAACGTCTCCCTGCGCGTGCTGCCCACCGAGCGCCCGGACACCTGGGAGGTGCAGGGCCGCGGCGAGCTGGCGCTGGCCATCCTGGTCGAGCAGATGCGTCGCGAGGGCTACGAGCTGACCGTCGGCAAGCCGCAGGTGGTCACGCGGATCATCGACGGCAAGGTGCACGAGCCGGTCGAGCGCCTCACCGTGGACGCGCCCGAGGACTACATGGGCGCCATCACCCAGGTGCTCAGTGTCCGCAAGGGCCGCATGGAGAACATGGTCAACCACGGCACCGGCTGGGTGCGGATGGACTGGCTGGTGCCCTCCCGCGGCCTCATCGGTTTCCGCACCGAGTTCCTCACCGAGACCCGGGGTACCGGTATCGCCCACCACGTGTTCGAGAAGTTCGAGCCGTGGTTCGGTGACCTGCGCACCCGCCAGAACGGTTCCCTGGTCGCCGACCGCGCCGGTGTGGCCGTCGCGTTCGCGATGTTCAACTTGCAGGAGCGCGGCACGCTGTTCGTCGAGCCGACCACCGAGGTGTACGAGGGCATGATCGTCGGCGAGAACTCCCGCTCCGACGACATGGACATCAACATCACCAAGGAGAAGAAGCTCACCAACATGCGTTCGGCCACCGGCGACGAGCTGGTCCGCCTGGTGCCGCCGCGCAAGCTCTCCCTTGAGCAGGCCCTGGAGTTCTGCCGCGAGGACGAGTGCGTCGAGGTGACGCCCGAGAACATCCGCATCCGCAAGGTCATCCTGGACCTGAAAGAGCGCGGCCGGATCGCGGCGAACAAGAAGCGCCAGAAGCAGTAGCCAACGGCGGCAGGCGGTCCAGGAGGGGCCGGGTCCCTCCAGGACGCCCCGGGGTGGGCGGAGCACGATCGTGCTCCGCCCACCCCGCGTTTTCGCCGAACACCTCTCGGGTACACCCCAAGAACATGAAACCCGAGCCCTCGTGTCCACGTTGTGGGCGCTCCGTGCAACCTCCGGGGTTGTGGACGAGCGCTTGGCAGTGTGACGCCCACGGACCTGTGGCGCCCCTCCAGGGGGTTCGCGCCCCGGGGTCCGCCTCGCTCGAAGCCCTCCTGCCGCAGGCCAGGGTTCCCGTGTGGATCCCCTGGCCGCTGCCGACGGGCTGGGTGGTCACCGGTTTCGCCGACGTCGGCGACGAACGCAGCGGAGCCCTGGCCACGGCCGTGGCCCTGTCCGGTCCGAACCCGCTCGGCGGGGTCGGCGAGGTCGTCATCGTCGCGGAGGACCCGGGCATCGGCCTCGGCGCACGCCTCGCCGGACTGGCGGGCCCCGACCCCGGTGCGGGGTTCGACTCCGGGCCGCCCGACGCCAAAGTGCGGTTCGACGGGCACGAGGTGGCGCTGTGGAACCTGGACGTCGGGCGTGACCGCGCAGGCTACGCCGGAGAGGCGCTCGCGCACTGGCTCTGGTTCGTCTTCGCCTCCGCCGACACCGGCATGCTCATGTGCGAGGTGAACTCACTGCGGGACCTGCGCGACATCAGGGACGGCGGTGTCGCCCTCGAACCGCCGTACGGGGCACTCAGCCCGTTCCTCGACCGGGTCCTCGCACCCGCGGACGCATCGGGCTGACTTGGCGGGTCCGGGCTGCCCATACCGCTCGGGTCCGGCTCGACTTGCGTACAATCGCCCGGTGACACGTATCGACCTGCACTCCCACAGCTCGGTCTCCGACGGCACCGATGCCCCAGCCGAGGTCATCGAGTACGCGGTCGCCGCCGGACTCGACGTACTCGCACTGACCGACCACGACACCGTCGGGGGGATCGAGGAGGCCGCCAGACACCTCCCTCCCCACTTCACTCTTGTTCCCGGGATGGAGCTGTCCTGCGCCTACCAGGGGTCCAGCGTCCACCTGGTCTGCTACCTGTTCGATCCGGACTCCCCGGGGCTCGACGCGGAACTGCGCAGGGTCCGCTCCGACCGTGCCTCCCGCGCCGAGGAGATGGTGCGCAAACTCCAGGAGCACGGCGTCGACGTGACCTGGGAGCGCGTGCTTCAGATCGCCGGGGCCGGTCGGGACGAGTACGCCGACGCCAACACCATCGGCCGCCCCCACCTGGCGCGCGCCGTCGTGGAGGCGGGAGCGGCCAAGGACGTACAGGACGCCTTCGACCGCTGGATCGGTTCCGGCGGACCGGCCTACGCGGCGCGGTACGCGATCGACCCGGTCCGCGCCGTGAAACTGGTGCGGGCGGCAGGCGGCGTGTGTTCGTTGGCGCATCCGGGACGTGCTGAGGGCGCCACCAACGGTGCCGTCCCCGTGGAGCTGGCCGAAAGCATGGCCGAGGCCGGTCTCGGCGGGATCGAGGCCGACCACCCCTCGCACAACCGGCCCCAGCGCAAGTTCTGGCGCGGGGTCGCCGCTGAGCTGGGAGTGGTGGTGACCGGGTCCAGCGACGACCACGGCGCCCTCACCGGCCACCGGCTGGGCTGCCGGACAACGTCCCCGGACGCCTTCGACGAGCTCGTGGCGCCCGCCACGGGTGCCCCTCTGCTCAAGGGGTGAGAGGTCCCCAGACTCCTTGAGGTTCGGTACGGTACGGACCACTGCGCGCGGACGCGACAATGGTCGCAGCGTTTTACCACCCATACCTGGACGAAAGGTCTGACGACGTGTTCTGGAAGCGGAAGTCGAAGAAGCAGGACGGCCAGGAGGCCACCGATTCCGCTGCGGAGGTCGCGGACGGTACGGAGGAGACCGGGACCGACGAGGCCGAGACCGAGACCGCGGCCGAGGACTCCGGCGCCAAGGGCACGGAGTCCGCAGAGGACGCCGAGAAGGCCGCCGAAGCCAGCGAGGGCGAGGCCTCCGACGACGCCGAGGAGAAGGCCGACGCAGACTCCGCGAAGGCTGATACGGAGGACGAGGACGACGAGGTCGAGGAAGTCGGTGTCTCCGGCCCCGACGCCGACGGCATCACTCGCGTGCGCACCGCCGGAACCTTCGAGTTCGACGGCGAGAAGCACGACATCATCAGCAACACGTGGATCGTCGAGGCGGACAAGGACGGCGTCGTGGTGATCGACCCCGCCCACGACGCCGAGGCGATCATGAAGGCCGTCGGCGACCGCGAGGTCTACCTCGTGGCCTGCACCAACGCGTACAGCCCGCACATCGAGGCGGCGCTCACCATCGCCGAGGAGGCCGAGGCCGACATCGCCCTGCACCCCCGTGAGATGCGCGCCTGGCGCCGTATCCACGGCGCGGAGCACCGCCCCGAGATCGAGGTGGAGGGCGAGGGCGCCCTGGACATCGGTGACCTGCACGTCGACATCCTGGCCCTGCCCGGCACCGCCACCGGCACCATCGGCTACTACATCAGCCAGCTCGGCGTCGTCTTCAGCGGTGACACCCTGCGCAAGGGTGAGCCCGGCATGGTCGGCAACACCTACCTCGACTACACGACCCAGCTCGCCTCCATCGGCGAGAACCTGCTGTCCCTGCCGCCGACCACCCGCGTGCTTCCCGACCGCGGCCCCTCCACCACGGTGGAGGCCGAAGGGCGCAACTTCGACTCCTGGGTCTGAGCCGAGCCCCGGAACCACGCGCATCCGTGCCGTCGCCCCGCAAAGGGCGGCGGCACGCGGTGCTTGAGGTCCAGGGTGTGTCCGCCGAGATCGGAACTAGCGCCTGCCGACCGACTCGGTCTCGTTCCAGAAGGCGGTCAGCGCACTCGAGGTGGTCTCCGGCGCCTCCACATTGGGGGAGTGGCCCGCGCCTGGCACGACCAACCGCTTGGCGTTGAGTCGCTCGGCCATGTCGTCCTGGTCCGCCAGCGGCCAGGCGTCGTCGTTCTCCCCGTAGAGCACCAGCTTGGGAAGGTCCACCGCGGCCAGGTCGGCGACCCGGTCCGTGGTGCCCAGGAGGTCTTCGGCCATGCGGATGAGGCCCACGGCACTGCTGGAGAGGAACCGCTCGCGGAGGAAGTCGACGACCTCGGGCCGATGCGAACGCTGCCGGGCTTCGGGCTCGAAGTGTTCGTCCCACAGCTCACGGAGCCGCTCGGCGGTGGGGGACATCGAGATCCCGGCGACGAGGTTGCGGGTCCGCGCCGCGCGCGCACCGCTCAACGGCCCGGGGCCGGAGCACATCAGGGTGAGGGAGGCCAGCGGCGACTTATCGCTCAGCGCCGCCTCACGGGAGACCAGCCCGCCGAAGGAGTGCCCCACCAGGTGGACGGGGCCGCCGGTGCCGACCAGGTCCAGAACTTCGGAGACGACGCCTCCCAGAGAGGAGAGGCGGTAGTCCGGAAGTTCCACTCCGGGCGGCAGGGTGAGTGTTTCGGGGCCCGGCGAACCATAGGTGCCGGGCAGGTCGATCGCGACCACCTCCCGCCCGGCCTGGGCCAGGCTCTGAAGGAGGGCGATGAAGTCCTCCTTGCTGCCGGTGAAACCGTGCACCAGGACAGCAGGGGCCAACTCCGTGCCGCCGGACGTGGGCCGGGCCCGAAGTGCGGCAACCGGACCGTACGACAATCGCAGATCCGTGCGCCGCACACCCGGCGGCAGTTCGAGGAATTCAGGTGTACTCACGTCGGGCCACCCTAGGCCATCTTCGGCGAACTCGCCCTTGGGCGTCTTCGGCCTACTGGTCCGGAGGACCCGACGGGTGTCACGTGTTCTCGGGGTCCCGGCGCACACCGCCACGGGTGCGGCGACGGCGTCGGATCTTGCGGGCGCCCTCTCCGTCGGAGGACTTCTCGGCCCCGTCCGCCGGGCGTTCGGAGGACTTCACCGCGGCCTTGTCCGCGGAACCCTCGGACTTGGCGGTGCTCTCACCGCCGCGGGTCCGCTTGCGGGAACGGTCGCGGCCGTTGCCACCGCGTCGACCGCCCCGCTCACCGCGCTCCTTGCGGTCACCGCGGCCTCGTCGGCCACCGGCGGTGCCGACGCGCTGCTGGCCGGTGTCGCCGATGTCCTCGACCTCTTCGGCTTCCAGCCCGGCGTGCTCGCCGCGCTTTTCCACCGCGAGCTTGCCCTTGGTCCCCTTGGGAATGCTCAGGGCCTCGAAGAAGTGCGGTGAGGTGGAGTAGGTCTCCTCGGGCTCGTGGCACCCCAGGTCGAGCGCGCCGTTGATCAGCTTCCAGCGCGGCATCTCCTGCCAGTCCACGAAGGTGATCGCGGTGCCCGTGCGCCCCGCGCGGCCGGTCCGGCCGATGCGGTGCGTGTAGGTCTTCTCGTCCTCGGGGGTCTCGTAGTTGACCACGTGGGTCACGTCGTCCACGTCGAGGCCGCGGGCGGCCACATCGGTGGCGACCAGGATGTTGATCTTGCCGTTGCGGAAGGCGCGCAGAGCCCGCTCGCGCTGGCTCTGCCCCAGGTCGCCGTGGACGGCGGCGGCCGCGAAACCACGGTTCTTGAGGTCGCCGGCCACGCGGTCGCAGGCGCGCTTGGTCTGGCAGAAGACCATGCTCTGGCCGTGCTCCTCGGACTGGAGGAGGCGGGCGAGCATCTCCGGCTTGTCCATCTGGTGGGTGCGGAAGGCGTGCTGCGAGATCAGGTTGGTGATGGTCGAGCCATCGATCTCGTCGTCGTCGCCGGCCCGGACGTGGGTGGGCTGCCGCAGGTAGTTCCTGGAGAGCGTGACGATCTCGCTCGGCATGGTCGCCGAGAACAGCATCACCTGGCGCTCGGTGGGGATCTTGGTGAGGATGCGCTCGATGTCGGGGAGGAAACCCAGGTCGAGCATCTTGTCGGCCTCGTCCAGGACCACCGCGGTGATTCCGTCCAGGCGCAGGTGCTTCTGGTTCTCCAGGTCGAGGAGGCGGCCGGGGGTACCGACGACGACGTCGACGCCCTCCTTGAGGCCGTTGATCTGGGGCTCGTAGGAACGGCCGCCGTAGACGGTCAGGATGCGGCTGCCGCTGCGCTTGCTCGCGGTGGTCAGGTCCGCGGCCACCTGGATGGCCAGTTCGCGGGTCGGGACCACGACGAGGACGCGGGGCCGCTTGGACGTACCCGGGTTCGCCTGGGCCTCCTGGAGAAGAGGAAGCCCGAAGGCGAGGGTCTTGCCGGTACCGGTCCGGGCCTGACCGATGATGTCGTTTCCGGAAAGCGCGATCGGCAGGGCTAGTTCCTGGATCGGAAAGGGTTCGACGATCCCCTCCGCCTCGAGGGCGTCGGCGATCTCAGGGCTCACTCCGAGGCCACGAAACGTGGTTCGGGGTGTCGTTGTCTCATCTGTGCTGCTCAGGGCTCAAGCCTCCATCTGGGCGGGCCGCAGCGTTGTTCGTGGCCGCGGCAGGGTGCGGTCGCGGTCGGTTTCTGGCCGCCGCGGAGGGCGCGGCTCACCCGGCCTCCGCTTTGACGGGGGATCCCGGTGGCGCTGCCGACTGGATCCGTGCGGTCCGGGGGGTGCCCTGATCGCGATGTCTCGGATCCATCCGCTGGTTGTTGTGTGCGGTGCGTAGCTGGGCGCGTGGGCCGTTGCTCCCTCACGCCGCACTGCTCGTGAGGACACGTCATGGCGTCCGGATGGCATCTCCTGGCGCCCGCGTCCACGGCGCCGGAACACACTCGCGGAAGGGCCCGCGTCGCGGGGGCGCGGGACGCGGCGCTGGATAAGCACACGCCGGTCATCACGCTGAGTCTAGCTGTTGGTCCGCCTGGTGGACATAGCAGCCCACTCGGCTGTGGGCGGCGGAGACTTACCCGCTCCCGAGGCGTACAACCGCTCGTGAACTCCGTTTAGTCCAGGTTGGGGCCGGAAGGGCCTGGCGATACCCTGGCGGGCATGACCAATGGGCCCTCCGCCGACGTCGGCGTGATCGATCTGCTCGGACTGCTCGCCTATGCCGAGCTCGGTTCCTTCTTCCGCCTCGCCGACGACGCCGGACTGGCGCCCTCGCTGCGGACCAAGGGGCAGCTGGCCGGCCTGGCCGCCACCGAACAGAGCCACTACCAGGCACTTCGTGATCGTCTGGTGGAGCTCGGCGTCGATCCCGAAGAGGCGATGGCACCCTTCGTTACGCCGCTGGACGCCTGGCACGAGCGCACCGAGCCGCAGAGCTGGTTGGAGAGCCTGGTCAAGACTTATGTCGGTGACGGCATCGCGGGTGACTTCTATCGCAAGGTCGGTGAGTTGGCCGACGAGGACACGCGTTCGCTCGTCGTGGCCGTGCTCGCCGAGACCAGCCGGGCCGAATTCGTCGCCGGCCAGGTGCGTGCCGCCCTGGACGAGGACCCCAAGCTGGCCGGTCGGCTGTCCCTGTGGGCGCGACGCCTGGTCGGTGAGGCGCTGAGCCAGGCCCAGGCGGTGGCGGTGGAGCGGCCCCAGCTGGCCGCGCTTCTCGCCCGGGACACGCAGGCGAGGCCCGACGAGGGTGCGGGCGATTCGGGGCTTGGCGACCTCGCCGCGGTCAGCCGCATGTTCGCCTCGCTCACGGAGGGCCACGCGGCCCGCCTGACCGCTATGGGGCTGGCCGAGTAGGGTCGGATCCGTCCCTTTGGGGAGGCTCTGGACTCCTAGGGGTGCTTGACCGTCCCTTTGTCCCGCTTGGTCAAGGACGGGTAATTTCCAACACATTCGTTACGATCCATTGGTCGGGTCCACATAGAGTCGATGGAGTTCCCCGTCTCCTGACCACGCGAGTAGGTACTTCCATGCCCCGTGGGACCTCCGTGCGCCACCCGCTGGCCGGACTCACCCGTGACTTCCACAAGATCGGCCCCCTCGACGGTCCGGTCGAACCCTGGATGGGCGCTGAACTGGACCAGCACGCCGCACAGGTGTGCGAAGCCATCGTCTCCGGCGGCGCCGAGCTCACCGCGAACAGCCTCGGAACTTACCTCCACGGCTTCCTCGACGGCTGCCTCGAGCGGGGCTGGGACTCCGAGGACGCGGACTACGACTGGGAGACCCTTCGTATTCTCTCGATCTGCCGCTTGGCGAAGGACCGTGGTTTCGTCCGCTAGGTTGGTGACGTCCGCAGGCGGGTGTGATCTACGACGCGAGCCTCCTCGCGCTCATCGCCCCACCGGTTCTCCCGCGAAAAGCCGTTACTGGGCGTAGGCTGAAACGTACCGGTGACTCCACAGCGGCCTACCCCGGCCCGGCTCGCCTTGGTGGAACCAGGGCCCTGCGGAATGCAACGTGGGATTCGCGGTGTTGTCAGGTCTCAGGCGGATCCCGGTCACCGTGACAGGCGGAGCGGACGGATGATCCGCGAGAAAGGAATGCGAATGAGGAGCGGTCGGCACGGGGCGGCGCGCCCACCGGTCGGCGTCCTGATCCATCAGGATCGCGTCGACTTCGCGCTTTTCGCACTGATCTTCGTCGTCGCACTCGCGTCGATGGTGTTCACCGGGCCCGGAAGCATTGTCTTCTGGTTGGCTTTCCTCCCGATGATCGCCACCGTCGTGCTCGGCTTTCGACGCGTCGAACACCTCGCGCGGCTGGAAGCGCGCGACTCGGAGTTTCTGTGACGGGATGTCGCAGAGGCGATACACGACGAGGGCGAGGCCGCACGGCCCCGCCCTCTCTTCTTGCTCCGTCTGCTCCGTTCCCGCCTCCGGGGACTCGCGCCTCAAGGCGCTGACGTCGCCTGAGGCGGCCCGTCAGCGGCCGCTCGGCTACGAGGTGGCCCCGCCGCCTCGGCCGCGCTGTCCCGGCAGGCTGGAGGCCTCCTCCTTGGCTCCCTGGTCGGTTGCGCGCTCTTCCTTGGCCTCGGTGCCCGGACGACTCATGGCTGCGTCCCGGCCGGCCTGGTAGCTGCTCTCGTCACCGATCCGGCCGGTCTCGCGTTCGGCCACCTCAAGCCAGTGCGACCAGCGGGACTGCATCGGCTTGATCAGACCACCGCCGACACCGACGACCAGGATGCCGCCCACCGTGGCCAGCGCCGCGATCAGCACCGGCATGGTGACGCTCATGGCCACGCCCATCTGGTTCAGCGCCGCGATGGCACCAAGGGCCAGGATGGCCACGGCGGCCACGTTGGCCAGGAAGCGTCCGTAGGACAGTCCGCCCAGAGCCCCCGTGATGAGATCCCGGACGGCCTTGGCGATCATGGCCGCCACGACGACGATCACGAGCGCCACGATGCCGTGTGGAATCCAGGCGATGACATCGGAGAGCAGCGTGCTGACCGGGTTCGGTCCGAAGACGTTGAACGCGAACGTCAGCACGAACAACAGTCCGACGTAGTAGATGATCTTCCCGCACAGCTCACTGGCTCCCCAGCGGCCGCGCTCGAAGTACTCGCCCACACCACCGCGGTGCAGTGCGCGGTCCAGTCCGACGCTGTGCAGGCCCTTGCCGACCGCCTTGCCCACGAACCAGGCGATGATCCAGCCCAGAACCAGGATCACCAGGAAGCCGAGCAGTAGCGGCGCGAACCCCACGATCGACTGCCAGGCGTCCATCAGGCCCTGACCGATGTCCATACGTCTTCACCCCCGAATCGCTAGTTCCGCCATGTGCGCCGGTGAACGGCGACGAGCGGATACGGCGAAGAGAAGCGCGGTACTTCTCAGTTTCGCACTACCCGGAGAATGGATTTCGAACCTCTTGGCGCCCGGCGGCTGCGGTAATTGCCGAATATTTGAGAAATAATTGACTCGGCGTGGTGTAGTTTGTTGGCATTAGTCGAGATAATTCGCGGTTCACTGCTGGGGAGAGGGAAAGGGAAAGTAAAACCCCCGGCGGCGCTCTCGCGCCACCGGGGGCCGTGTTCGCGGGGAGATCCGGTCTCCCGCGGTGTCAGTCCTCGGACTCGGCCTCATCGGCCGCCCGAGTGAGGTCCCAGCCGGCGAGCCCGCGCCAAGCCAGCCTGGCCACCAGCTGCTCGGCCGCCTGCTGGGGCACCGAGCCGTGGTTGTTCAGCCAGTACCTGGCGCTGGTCTCGGCCATACCGACCAGGGCGATGCTCAGCAGGTGCGACTCCTCGTCGGAGATGCTGGTGTCCTGGCTGATCACCTTGCCGATCAGCTCGGCGCAGCGCTGGAACGTCTGCTCGCTCTTCTCCCGTACGGCGGGCAGGTTGCGCAGGTCGGACTCGAAGACCAACCGGAACGCCTCACCGTCGCCCGCGACGAAGTCGAAGTACGCCTGGAAACTGGCGGCGACCCGCTGGCGGTTGTCGTCGGTGCTCTCCAAAGCCTCGCGCTGTTTCTCGACCAGGGCCTCGGAGTGTTCCTCCAAGAGAGCCAGGTAGAGCTCCAGCTTCCCGGGAAAGTGCTGGTACAGGACCGGTTTGCTGACACCCGCGCGGTCCGCGATCTCATCCATCGCCGCAGCGTGGTACCCGCGGGCGACGAAAACCTCCTGAGCTGCGGCCAGGAGTTGGCGGCGGCGCCTGACCCGGGGCAAACGGGTGCCCCGGGCGCGGGCGTCTGAAGGAGCTGTCACACCCACACCCTCCGAACTCGGCATGGCAGATGCACGCCATTCACCGGACATCTGCGTGGCTAACGCTGGCGGACGCTGTGGCTCTGGGGCGCGCCCGCAGCTTTTTTCCCATCTTACTCCTGCGTAAGTTCGGTGTGGGCAGCATGACGCGAACGCTGGTCCCCGAAGGCCGTGGCCGAAAACCTGCCGCGCAGGTGGGAAGGGGCAGGGAACGGGTGCCGAAGGGCCGAATTCACACGGCCCGCGTTCACACCGCGCGGTGCTCAGCGGCGCTCGTCGTCGTCCGAGCCGACCTCGCGTGCCTGCTCGATGACGTCCGCCTCGCTGGCCTGGTCGAACACGTCCGCGGAGGCCTCGTCCGCCCAGTCCTCACGGCCGTCGTCGCTCGCCGCGGTGCGCTGTTCGGCCGCGTCCGCCTCGGGGACGGCAGTGGCCGGGTCCTCGTCCTGCGGGCCGGTGCGCCGACTGTCCGCACTGTGATCGGAAGATGCCACGGGGTCCTCCCTAGCGTTGTCGCGGAACGTATGAGCGAGACTACCGTTCATTGGAGTGTCAGTGACTCTCAATGATTCGCCCGTTACTGGGCGAAAGTCCCCGCCTGACCCGGGCCCCAACCCGGTGCGGGGTAGACGCTTCCCAGCCACCCGCCGGGACAATCCCGGTCTCACGGTCGGCTCCACGTCCGTTTTCCGTCTCCGAGCCACTCCCGGCGACGTGCCGCTCCACCAGAGCAGCCAGGTTGCGTGCGGAGTTCAGATCCCGGTCCAGGACCAAACCGCACTCGGCACACACAAAGGTGCGCTCGGACAGGGCGAGCTTGGCTTTCACCGCGCCGCAGCCCGAACACGTCTTGGAGGAGGCGAACCACCGGTCCGCGACCACCAGGGTGCCGCCCCGCCAGATGGAACCCGGAACAGCTCACACCCCCCGGGTCACACCCCCGGGGTGTTCCAGCGGCCGGGAACCCGTGCGGAATGAACACGCGGGCCACCGTGGTTGAGGAGGTCAGGGTGGCCCGGCAAAGCGATACGGGTCATGCCTCCCCGGGGTGGGAATGGAAAACCCCACCCGTTAGGTTGGGTATAAGTGAAAGCAGCTTCGCGCGACGCCACAGCCCCCTCGCGGGTGGACGCGAAGCGACCCGAACATTCATGAGGAGTCACCGTGTCGCTGCCGCCGCTGGTCGAACCAGCCGCCGAGCTGACCGTGGACGAGGTGCGCCGCTACTCGCGTCACCTGATCATCCCCGACGTGGGCATGGTCGGCCAGAAGCGCCTCAAGAACGCCAAGGTGCTGGTCGTTGGCGCGGGCGGTCTCGGTTCCCCGGCCCTGCTCTACCTCGCCGCCGCGGGTGTGGGAACGCTCGGCATCATCGACTTCGACGTCGTCGACGAGTCGAACCTCCAGCGCCAGATCATCCACGGCCAGAGTGACGTCGACCGGCCCAAGGCCGAGTCCGCCCGGGACAGCATCAAGGAGGTGAACCCCAACACGGAGGTGATCCTGCACCTGGAGCGCCTCGAGTCGGACAACGCGTTGGAGATCCTCGCCGACTACGACCTGATCCTGGACGGCACCGACAACTTCGCGACCCGTTACCTGGTCAACGACGCGGCCGTCATCCTGAACAAGCCCTACGTGTGGGGTTCGATCTACCGCTTCGACGGCCAGGTCAGCGTCTTCTGGAACGAGTACGGACCGCAGTACCGCGACCTCTACCCCGAGCCCCCGCCGCCCGGAATGGTCCCCTCCTGCGCCGAGGGCGGCGTCCTGGGCGTGCTGTGCGCTTCGGTCGGTTCGGTGATGGTCAACGAGGCCATCAAGTTGATCACCGGTATCGGTGACCCGCTGGTCGGCCGCCTCCTCATCTTCGACGCCCTCGAGATGTCCTGGCGCGAGGTCAAGGTCCGCAAGGACCCGGACACCGAGCCGGTCACCGAGCTCATCGACTACGAGGCCTTCTGCGGCGCCGTGTCCGAGGAGGCCACCGAGGCCGCCTCGGACTCGACCATCACGGCCCCGGAGCTCAAGGAGCTCCTGGACAAGAAGGCCGACGAGGTCTTCCTCGTCGACGTCCGCGAGAAGAACGAGTACGAGATCGTCAACATCCCCGGGGCGACGCTCATCCCCAAGGGTGAGTTCCTCAACGGCAAGGCCTTCGAGCAGCTGCCGCAGGACAAGCGCGTCATCCTGCACTGCAAGTCGGGTGTGCGTTCGGCCGAGGCCCTGGCCGCGGTCAAGGACGCCGGGTTCTCCGACGCCGTCCACGTGGGCGGCGGCGTCCTGGCCTGGGTCAACCAGGTCGACCCGGAGCTGCCCACCTACTAGGGGCGGTACGGCTGCCCGCCCGAGCGGGCATGGTTGGACCTTCCGGACGGCGTCGGGTTTCCCGGCGCCGTCCGTCGTTTCCTCCTGGACGCTTTCCGCGCTGACCCCCTACCTGCGGCTCGAAGTGGGTAGATGTCCTCCACGGGACGCTGCGCCGACCACCGGCGCGCGTTCCCGCCGCAAGGAGGTGGCGTTATGCGTGAGAAGGGACGCTGGGCGGACTGGGTCGCGGTCGCACTCGGGCTCGCCGTGGGGTTCAGCTGGATCTGGCACGGGATGCTCGGCTTCTCCGGAGGAGCCTTCTTCATCCTCGGGTTGGTGGCCATCCTCGCCGCCGGGATCTCACTGACCCGCCCGGGGGCGGTGTCGAGCGAGGTCGGGGTCTTCGCCGTGGGAGCGCTGATCTTCGCGCTGCCGTGGCTCCTGGGTTTCACCCACATCTTCGAGGCCGCACTGTCCGCGTGGGTCGGCGGCGGTGCCATCGCCCTGCTGGGCCTGGTCGGGTTGGCCATGGCCAACCAGGCCCGGAAACGCGATCCCGAGTCGGCATGGACCACCCACAGCATGGGGGTGTCCTCGCGGACTCCCTGACGGTCTGCCCGTCAACCGGGTCACCGGAGCCGTCCCCGCCACGGGGACGGCTCCGTCGTCTCCGGTGGCTAGGCTGCGCTGTATGCCTGAGGAGCCCCACGCATACGAGTCCGTCGACGACTACACAGAGGAGGTCCTCTCCGTGGTGGAGCGGATCCCGCCGGGCCGGGTGATGAGCTACGGGGACATCGCCGAGTACGTGGGCCGCGGCGGGCCGCGGCAGGTAGGCGCGGTCATGTCCCGCTGGGGCGGTGCGGTTCCTTGGTGGCGGGTGGTGCGCGCGGACGGCCGCCCCGCAGAGGGGCACCTCGTCCGTGCCCGATCCCACTACGCGTCCGAGGGCACCCCGATGCGCCCGCGCAGTGACCGTGTGGACATGCGTGAAGCCCGATGGGACGGGGAAGCGGAGGCTGAAGAGCAGTCCGTCCCCTCCTCTAACGTCCGGTGACGTCCGGGATAGTCATCCACCTCTGGTGAACTGGTGGCGTGAACACATCCCCGTACCGCCTTGTGCGGCGCGCCCACCAGGTGCAGCCGCCACCGGTGCTGGACGAGAACCAGCAGCGCGTGGTCGACCACCCGGGCGGGCCGCTCCTCGTGCTGGCGGGCCCCGGGACCGGCAAGACCACCACCATCGTCGAGGCCGTCGTCGACCGCATCGAGAACCGGGGCGTCGACCCCTCGCGCGTCCTGGTGCTCACCTTCAGCCGAAAGGCCGCCCAGGAACTGCGCGAGCGGATCACCGCCCGCCTGCGGCGCACCACCCGCGAGCCCCTCGCGCTGACCTTCCACAGCTACGCGTACGCCCTCATCCGGCGCGAGTTCCAACGCATGGGCGACCTGCCGCCCCGGCTGCTCTCCGGCCCCGAACAGCTCATGGAGGTGCGCGAACTGCTGTCCTGGGAGTTCCAGGACGGCGCGCACGGGTGGCCCGAACGGTTGCGCCCGGCGCTGGAGACCCGCGGCTTCGCCGAGGAGCTGCGCGACTTCCTCATGCGGGCCCAGGAACGCGGGCTCGGCCCCGAACAGCTGGCTGAACTGGGCCATGAGCGCGGCCGCGACGACTGGACCGCCGCCGCGGGGTTCCTCGCCCGCATGAACGGCCGCTTCGACATCGCTCCGGTCCCCACACTCAACTACGCCGAGCTGGTGCGCGTGGCCTCGAACATGCTCGCCGACCCCGAGACGCAGGAACGCGAGCGGGCAGCCCACGAGGTGGTGTTCGTGGACGAGTACCAGGACACCGACCCGGCCCAGGAGGAACTCCTGCGCGCCCTGGCCGGGGACGGCCGCGACCTCGTCGCGGTCGGCGACCCCGACCAGTCCATCTACGCCTTCCGTGGCGCCGAGGTCCACAACATCCTCGACTTCCCCAACCGCTTCCCCACGGTCGAGCGCGCCGACGCACCGGTCGTGGCCCTGCGTACCTGCCGCCGCAGCGGCTCGGCCCTGCTCGCGGCCTCGCGCGGCCTCACCCGCCGCCTGCCCGCCGTCTCCTCCGCGAGCGGCCAGGTCAACGCCCACCGCGACCTCGCCCCGGCCGAAGGCGTCCCCGAGGGTGAGGTGCACGTCCTGATGGCTGAGAGCGCCACCCAGGAGGCCGCGGTCATCGCGGACACCCTGCGCCGCGCCCACCTGGTCGACGGTGTCCCGTGGTCGGACATGGCGGTTCTGGTGCGCTCCTCCAGCCGCCAGCTCCCCGTTCTTCGGAGAGCTCTCACCGCGGCCTCGGTGCCGGTGGTCGTGGGCTCGGACGACCTCCCGGTCGCCGCCGAACCCATCGTCCGCCCCCTGCTGGGGCTCGTGCGCTACGGCCTGCACCCCGAGAACCTGGACGACGACTCCGCGCGCGAGCTCCTCATGAGCCCGTTCGGTGAGGCCGACACCGTCCGGCTGCGCCGCCTGGTACGTGCCCTGCGCCGCTTGGACCTGGACCGTGCCGGCGACGCGGAGGAAGGGGGGGACCCGGGTTACCGCCCCTCCGCCCGGCTCTTGGTGGACGCGCTGCGCGACCCGCGCGAGCTCACCCTGGTCGACCCGGCGGTCGCCGCGCCCGCGAACCGGGTGGCCAAGGCCCTGCGGACCGTGCGCGACCTCACCGCGAAGGGCGCCGACGCGGAGCAGGTGCTGTGGGAGCTGTGGCGCGACAGCGGCCTCGCCGACCGCCTCCTGCGCGCCAGCCAGGCCGGGGGCCGCCGCGGAGCCGCGGCCGACCGCGACCTTGACGCCGTCGTGGCCCTGTTCGAGAGTGCCGCCCGCTACTGCGACCGCCTGCCGCCCGGCAGCCCCGGCGGTTTCCTCGATGACCTGGCGGCCCAGGAGATCCCCGGTGACAGCCTCGCTGAACGCGCCCCCGAAGGCGAGGCGGTGCGGATCCTCACCGCGCACCGATCCAAGGGACTGGAATGGGGACTGGTGGTGGTCGCCGGGGTCCAGGAAGGCGAGTGGCCCGACCTGCGCTTGCGCGGTTCCCTGCTCGGGGTCGAGGAGCTCGTCGACGCCCGGAGCCACTCGGCGGACACCTTCGGTGCCGCTCTGGCCTCCAAGCTCCTGGACGAGGAGCGCCGGCTCTTCTACGTGGCCCTCACCCGGGCCCGCCGCACCCTCTACGTCACCTGTGTGGGGGGTGACGACACCGACGAGCGCCCTTCCCGGTTCCTCAACGAGACGGGCGCGGGCGCACCGGAACCGATCAGTACCGGTCGCCGCTGGCTCTCCTTGCCGGCACTCGTCGCCGACCTGCGCTCGGTGGTCACCGACCCTGACGCGCCCGAGCCGCTTCTCGACGCGGCCGCGGCCCACCTGGCGCGCCTCGCGCAGGAAGGTGTCCGGGGCGCCGACCCCGCCGAGTGGTACGCGCTCACACCCTTCACCGATGCTCGACCGCTCTCCGACGAAGAGGACACCATCCGAGTGTCGCCCTCGCAGGTGGAGAGCTTCACCAACTGCGAGCTCCGCTGGCTGTTGGAGCGTGCCGCCGGTGCCTCCTCCGGGGACTCCGCCTCAGCGCTGGGCACCGTGGTGCACGCCGTGGCGGTCCTGGTGGCTCAGGGCAGTACCGCCGGTGAAATCGAGACACGGATGGACGAGATCTGGGCCGACCTGGACTTCGGCGGTCCCTGGCAGTCCAACAAACAGCGCGACCGCGCCGACGAGATGGTCCGCAAACTCCTGGACTGGGACACCGCCAACGAGCGCGAGCTGGTCGTCACCGAGGAGGGATTCAAGGTGGATGTCGGCGGCATCGAGATCACCGGCCGCGTCGACCGCCTCGAACGCGACGACCAGGGCCGTGCCGTGGTGGTGGACATCAAGACCGGCGGCATGAAGGCCGACGACCTGGGCCGCCACCCCCAGCTGGGCGTCTACCAGATGGCCGTGCTCAAGGGTGCCTTCGCCAAGCTCGGCCTGGCCGATCCCGGCGGCGCCGAACTCGTCCAGGTCGGTAAGGCGTCACTCAGCAAGAAGGCGCGCGAACAGGTCCAGCCCCCGTTGGGCGAGGACCCCGATCCCGAGTGGGCGCAGACCCTCGTGCGCGAGGTCGCCACCGGTATGGCCGGAGCCCGGTTCGCCGCCACCCGCAACACCGGATGCAACTCGTGCGCGGTACGCGCATGCTGCCCGGTCCAGGACGAGGGCCGACATGTCTGAACCCACCCACCAAACACCGGGGAACCGCGGGCCGCGCCTCAGCCCCGCTGAGCTCGCCCGCCTCCTCAAACGGCCCGAACCCACGTCGGAGCAGGCCCAGGTCATCTCCGCGCCGCTGGAACCCGGCGTGGTCATCGCCGGGGCCGGTTCGGGAAAGAGCGAGACCATGGCCTCCCGCGTGGTCTGGCTGGTCGCCAACGGGCACGTCCGGCCCGAGCAGGTCCTCGGCCTGACCTTCACCCGCAAGGCCACCGCGGAGCTCGCCGAACGCGTCCGAAAGCGCCTGGAGCAGCTGCGCGAGACCGAGCTGTTCCCCGAGGAGCTGCTGGACGGCGAACCCACCGTCTCCACTTACAACGCCTACGCCGGACGCATCGTCGCCGACCACGCCCTGCGTGAAGCGGTCGAGCCCACCTCGCGGCTGCTCAGCGAAGGCCAGTCCTGGCAGCTGGCCGCACGCATCGTCGGTGAGTACGACGGCCCGATGGAGCACGTCAACGTCGGTGCGGACACCGTCACCCGGAGGATCTTGGACCTGTCCGGGCAGATCGCCGACCACCTCAGCAGTACCGACGAGGTGCGCGGTATCGGCAAGTGGATCCAAGGCGAGCTGGACCGGATGACCCGCAAACCCACCAAGGAGACCAGGGACCTGGTCGAGACCCAGCGGCGCAGGGAGGAGTTCCTCCCGCTGATCGACCGGTACAACCACGCCAAGCACATGCGTGAGGCGATGGACTTCGGCGATCAGATGGCGTTGGCCGCCCGTATCGCCCAGCGGCACCCCGAGGCCAGCCTGATCGAGCGCGGCCGCTTCCGCGTGGTGCTTCTGGACGAGTACCAGGACACCAGCCACGCGCAGCTGGAGCTGCTCCGGCACCTGTTCGGTGACGGGCACCCCGTCACCGCCGTCGGCGACCCCTGCCAGTCCATCTACGGGTGGCGCGGCGCGATCGCCGCCAACCTCACCGGCTTCCCCACGGATTTCCCGGTCGCGCCGGGACGGCCCGCCCCGGTCCGTCGGCTGTCCATCAGCTTCCGCAACGGCCAGCGCGTCCTCGACGTCGCCGAACGGATCTCCGAGCCGCTGCGCGCCGAGGCTACCGACGTGCCCGTCCTGCACCCCGGGCCCTCCCGGCGGGGCAGGGGCACCGCGCTGGCCGCACTGTTCCCCACGGAGACCGAGGAGGCGGCGTGGATCGCCGACCAGGTCCGGCGCCTGGTCCGGGCCGCCGCCGACGACCCCGGGGGGCCGGTGTTCGCCCCCGACTTCCAAGCCTGGCCCGAAGGCGAGTCCGGCGGAGCCTCCGACGGCGCGGTTAGCCCGGGTGACATCGCGATCCTGTGCCGAAAGCGCTCCCAGTTCCCGCCGCTGCGGGAGGCCCTGGAAGCGCTCGACATTCCCGTGGAGGTCGTGGGGCTGGGCGGGCTCATGCTCGTCCCCGAGGTCCGCGACATCATCGCCACCTTGCGCGTGGTGCACGACGCCTCGGCGGGGAACGAGCTGGCGCGCCTGCTCACCGGGCCGCGATGGCGGATGGGTCCGAGGGACCTGGCGGCCCTTGGATCCCGGGCCAGCGAACTCGCCCGGCACACCCGCCGCGACCTCACCGGCCCCGCACCCGAAGAGGCCCCGGAGGCCGCCGACGACCTCCTGCGCCGGACCGTCCTCGACCTGACCGCCGAGAGCGGCAGTCTCGTGGACGCCGTCGACGATCCCGGCCCGGCCGAGAGCTACTCCGAGGCCGCCTATGAGCGCCTGGGCCGCCTCGCCGAGGAACTGCGGTCCCTGCGCAAGCTCGTCGGCCAGCCCCTGCCCGACCTCATCACCGAGATCGAGCGCATGCTGGGACTCGACATCGAGGTGGGCTCGCGCACCCACCGCGATCCACTGTCGGCCCGGGCCGACCTCGACGCCTTCGTCGACCACGCCGTCCGCTTCGTCGGAAACAGCGAGGATCCCAGCCTCGGGAGTTTCCTGGGCTACCTCAACGCCGCTGAGGAGAACGAGAGCGCGCTCAGCCCGGGAGAGCGGGTGGGCGGCTCCGACAGCGTCAAGCTCATGACCATGCACGGCGCCAAAGGGCTGGAGTGGCCGGTCGTCATCGTTCCCGGGGTCAGCGCGGGGAAGAAGGCGCCGCTGTTCCCGGCCAAGCCGCGGGACGCCCACGCCTGGGTGAAGGCCGACCACCTGCTGCCGTACCGGTTGCGCGGGGACCGCCGGAGCCTGCCCGAACTCAAGGGGGTCGACAAGGAGTCGATCGCCGGGTTCAGGGCGGCCGAGGACGCCCGCCACCTGATGGAGGAGCGCCGCTTGGCCTATGTCGCGGTCACGCGGGCCTCCTACGCGCTGGTCTGCACCGGCCACTGGTGGGGCCGGACCGGGACCACCCCGCGTGGACCGTCCGAGTTCCTGGAGGACGTCCGCGCGGCCTGCGACAACGGCGCCGGAACCGTCGTGCAGTGGGCCCCTGCGCCGGACCCGGAGGACACCAACCCGCACGATGAGGAGGAGTCCTCCGCTGTGTGGCCGCCCGCCGAGCTGCCCGCGGTGGAGTCCGGGGGGCGTCGTGAGAGCACCGATGGGATCCCTCCGGAAGCCGAGCCCGTTGAGGGGGACGAGCCCTATGCGGGGGCTGAGGCCGTTGAGGGGGCGGGGCCCTATGCGGGGGCGGAGCCGGACGGTCGCCGCGCCCAGATCCTCGCCGGGGCCGAGCGGGTCGAGCGTGCCCGGGCCCGGATCCGCGCCGGTGATTCAGCCGGGCCGACCACGCCGCCCGAGCGTCTACGCCGTCGTCTCCAAGGCTGGGAACGGGACACCGAACTGCTCCTCGCGCACCGCGAGCGCGCAGCGTCGGGGCCCGGGGAAGGCCCGATCCAGGTCGAGCTGCCGGACCACCTGTCGGTCTCGTCCATGGTGTGGCTGGCCCGTGATCCGTCCGCCCTGGCCCGCCAGATCCGACGGCCCCTGCCGAGACCGCCGGCGCCGCACACGCGCCGAGGCACGGCTTTCCATGCCTGGCTCGAACAGCGCTTCGGCCAGAACGCCGCGCTGCTCGACGAGCTGCCCGGGGCCGCCGACGACACGGCGGGGGAGGACGAGGACCTGACCGAGCTCCAGCGGATGTTCGAACAGAGCGAGTGGGGTGCCCTCGTACCGGTCGAGGTGGAGGTGCCTTTCGAGACGGTCATCGGGGACCGGCTGATCCGGGGGCGTATGGATGCTGTCTTCCACGACGGGGACACTGGGCGCTATGACGTCGTGGACTGGAAGACCGGTCGCCCGCCCGGAAACGGCGCCGAACGCCGCGCTGTGGGCGTGCAGCTCGCGGCCTACCGCCTGGCCTGGGCCGACCTCGCCGGGGTGCCGCTGGGGGAGGTCCGGGCCGCTTTCCACTACGTCAGGGCGGGGGAGACCGTGCGCCCGGCCGACCTGCTGGACGCCGAAGGGCTGGCCGCGCTGATCACCGGTGTTCCCGAACCGGACTGAGTCAGAGGAGAGGGGAGGGGGTGGGGGAGGGGAGACGGCAAGAGGGGGAAGAGGAGAACAAGGCGCTGTGGTCAGGGGGTGGTGCTCTGTGCTCTGTGCTCTGGGACCAGGCTCGGGACAGTTTGGGGCGTTCGGGGTTGCCTGCTCTGGTGGGGGTTCCTCCTTTGGGTTGGTATTGCCTCTCTGGGGTGGGGGTTGCCTTGGTGGCTTGGGGTGTCCTCCTTTCCCGCCGCCCGATTGTGGCCGTCTCCGCTGCGCGCCTCAAGGTCGTCGCCATCGAGCGCTTCGCGCGTCATTGGCGCTCCACCTTGACCCGCTTCGCTGCGACGGCGGGTTGGCGGCTATCGGGAAAGTTGTGTCCTGAACGTGAACCAGAGGAGGAAGTAGGAACTCTCTGCGGAAGCGGTGCTGCACGCAAAGATGAAGGATCTGGCCCTTCGGAGCCG